>NTKA01000009.1 GCA_002456975.1 Halieaceae bacterium MED-G27 | reverse complement strand
TTTTACGGCGATTTGCATGTTCACACCGAATACTCGTTCGATGCCTACGCCATGGGCACGCAGGCCACTCCCTATGACGCCTACCGTTTTGCTCGAGGTGAGGCGATCTTGAACCCAGGTGGTTTCAAAATGCAGCTCACCGAACCGCTCGACTTCTATGCAGTGACTGATCACGCGATGTTTTTGGGTCTCGCCAAAGCATCGGGCGATACCAGTACCGAATTTTCAAAAAATGCATTTAGCGAACCCTATAACGGACTTAATGATCCAGAAAATTACGGCACTGATGTCTTTAGTATCGCCAAGCGCCTGGATACTTTTTCGTCTTTTTTGCCAAGGGCTGTTGGAGGATTGCTTCAGGGTACGATCGACAAAGATGCAGTGAATGAAGTGGTGCGGTCTGCTTGGGATGACATTATCGAAGCCGCTGATGAGTACAACGATCCCGGTAACTTCACGACCTTTGTTGCCTACGAATACACCGCCTCAACCGCAGATATGGGCAATCTGCACCGCAACGTTATTTTTAAAGGAAGCGATCAACTGCCGCGCGAGCCGTTTTCGCGTTTTCACTCGGTAAACCCCGAGGACCTCTGGCAGTGGATGGATGACCTCCGGACTAAGGGCGTCGAGAGTCTCGCGATACCGCATAACTCAAACGGCTCTAACGGTCAGATGTTCAAACTTGAAGACTGGGCGGGCGATCCGCTCGATGATGATTATGCGGTGCAGCGAATGCGTAACGAGCCGATTGTAGAAATCACCCAGATCAAAGGCACGTCGGAAACGCATCCGCTTCTGTCGACTCGTGATGAGTTTGCCGGTTTTGAAATCATGCCTTACCGGGTCGCCACAAACGCCTTGAGCGCTGTTAAGGGGTCTTACGCTCGTGAGGCGCTTTTGAATGGTCTCGCACTCGAGCAGACCGGAATGACCAACCCGTTTCAGTTTGGTTTTATCGGTGCGAGTGATACGCACTCGGGCGCAACGCAGGTGGAAGAGCACGACTTTGTATCGAAGCTTGGGCTGTTGTCGAGCGAGCCCGAGCAGCGCGGTTCGATTCCAAGAACGGGGCTTGATGGCAAGTTGAATTACTACGGCACCAAGGTCATGCAGTACTTCAATCCAACCCCTAGAGGCGCGGCTGCCTTTTCTAAGATTGATGGCAATATCTACAGTGCTGGCAGCATACCGACTTTTGGAGCTTCGGGCTTGGCGGTCGCCTGGGCCGAGGAAAACACCCGAGAATCATTATACGAGGCGTTCCGGCGCAAAGAGGTATTCTCAACCTCTGGTCCGCGCATCAAGCTGCGCTTTTTCGCCGGTTACTCGCTCGATGAAACCATGACGTCGTCTATCGACGGCATTGAAAATGCCTACAGCCAGGGTGTAACCATGGGTGCCGAGCTGGGTCCGAGCGCAAATACGGATGAGGCGCAAAAACCAAACTTTATCGTGATGGCGTCGGCCGACCCCTTGAGCGCGCCGCTGCAACGAATCCAAGTGATCAAAGGTTGGGTCGACGCCGACGGTGAGACCCACGAGGCAGTGATTGATGTTGCTTGTGCAGGTGGCGCCGGTGTTGATCCCGCATCGAATCGATGTCTCGATAACGGCGCGCGAGTGGATATCAGTGATTGTTCGATTAACGCTGAGACAGGTGCTGCGCAGTTAGCCGCCGTTTGGGCTGACCCTGACTTTGACCCAGAGCAACGAGCGTTCTATTACGCGCGAGTTATTGAAAACCCAACCTGCCGCTGGTCTACCTGGGATGCGGTTCGTGCCGGCGTGGCGCCTCGACCCGACTTTGCAACCACGGTTCAGGAGCGGGCCTGGTCTTCACCCATCCATTATTTGCCCGAGTAGGGTTGGTATCTAACCTCGATCGCTTTTCGCCACGACCGGTCGCTTTTTGGCATGACCGGTCGCTTTCCATCATGACGCTTTCTATCACAAAAAGACGAGCTCGATGGCCTCGGGCCTGAGAGCCAGAGTGCGTTGTAAGTCCCGCGCCCGGCAAATAGTCGAAGCGTCCTTTCAATGCCCGAGAGCCTCAAAAGGACCGAAGTATTAGCGTTCGAACTGTGTGATAGCACTCAAGCGATTATGGTTAGTGACTAAGGAGTTCGAGAACATTCTCAGGTGGTCTACCAACCACTGCCTTCTCGTTGGTGAAGACAACCGGCCGCTCGATCAAAATAGGGTGGCTTGCCATAGCCTCGAGTAATTGTTCGTCGGTCGAGTCCGACGACAATTGAAGCTCTTTGAATGTTGTTTCACCGCGCCGCATCAAATCGATTGGTGCTATTCCCAATAGCTCGAGCACTCGCTCAATCTCCGGTCTTGATGGCGGGGTTTCAAGGTAGCGCACCTCGGTGGGTTTAATGCCTTGCTCGGTCAGTAGAGCCAAACTTAAGCGTGATTTTGAGCACCTTGGGTTGTGCCAGATAGTGATGTCTGCCATCTCTTCGCCTCACTTACCTCTGTAGGACGGATAGTCCCCAGTCTTTATTGGGTTTTTAGTTGGCTGAGAGCCTAACGAAGGTGGTGGTATTGCTCCACAATTTGTAATAAATTCGACATTGTTAGTAGGAAAAATCCAGACCATTACGGCCAAATAACCAAAAAAGGAACGCGCCATGACCGGTTTATTACTCAACAATCCCGCAAAACCTAAAGGTCTAGAAAAGAAAATGATTGTGAGCGGCGTCGCTGCGGCTCTTGGTCTCACGGGCACAGGTTTTGCCTGGAGTGCGGAACTAGAAGAGGTGGTGGTAACAGCGCGTCAGCGTGCTGAGTCAACGCAAGAAATTCCAATGATGGTGCAGTCACTCTCGGGCGAAGAGATTCAGAAGCAGGGCATCACCACGCTAGAAGACTTCTCGCGCTTCGTGGCTGGACTTAATGTTTCGACCACCACCCCCGGCCAAAATACGATTGTCTTTAGAGGTGTGAGCGATGGTGGCGGTTTCTTAGTTGATCCTACTGCGGCGATTTATCTGGACGAACAACCGATGTCGTTGACATCAGCGGCTCCAGATATCTACCCCGTGGACATCGCGCGTATTGAGGCGCTGGCGGGTCCGCAGTCGACGCTGTACGGCGCGTCGTCGCAGAGCGGCGCGGTGCGAGTGATCACTAACAAGCCTGACCCAGATGAGTTTACCGCGAACGTCGGTGCCGGACTTGGGTCTACCAATAAAGGTGGTACCAGCTACGAGCTTGACGCGACCGTAAACATCCCGGTCAGCGAGACTGTGGCGATTCGACTCTCGGGCTTCAGTTCGACTGACGCGGGCTACATCGATAATGTTTTGGGTACAACCGTTGTTGATGATGTGTTTGGTTCAGGCCTTGGTGGACTGAAAGACAATGCTGACATGCTCGATGATGACTACAACCAAGTCGATTGGTCAGGAGGTAGAGCCTCCGTTCGTTGGTTGGTGGATGACAACTGGTCAGTGACTGCAACGGCTAACTTCCAAGAGTTAGAAGCCGGTGGTTACAACGATTACGACCCTTCGGTTGGCGACTTGCAGACAGTTAAATTCGCGAAAGAAATGCGAACTGACGAGTGGTTGCAAACCAGTTTGGTGATCGAAGGCGACCTTGGGTTTGCGCAACTGGTATCAGCTACGTCGTACTACGATCGTGACATGCTATATACCAATGATACTCAGAGCTATGCCGCCTACTTCCACTATTCATTTGGTATCTACTCCGGCTATGCGACTTACAACTTTGGCTTGGACCCGGTTGGTTATCTGGTCAACGATCAAAAGAACGAGAGTCTGACCCAAGAAATTCGGGTGTCGGGAGCGAATGACCGACTCAATTGGACGGTCGGTGGTTTCTGGCAGGAGTCGGAGGAGTTCTGGGATTTCCACACCTACGTCGATGGCTTTCGCAACTCGCCCGCGTTTGCCGCTTGGAGCTACTACTATCCGGGTATCGCACCGACCGACGCCTGGTGGAACTCCTTCCAGGGTACGGATCGCACCGATACCGCATTATTCGGCGAGATGGATATTATCCTGATAGAGGATCGATTGACGGCATTGATCGGTGGGCGATGGTATGACGTTGATCGAGAGCTGAGCTACACCGTAGAGCGGCCTGATAGTCGGGTGGCTCAGGAGTTACCGGACAGAAAGGCTAAGGATGATGGGTTTATTCCCAAGTACGGTCTAGAGCTTCAAATTAATGAAGACATCATGATTTATGGTGTCTACTCCGAGGGCTATCGGGTAGGTGGTACGAATCGGGGTCGAGGTATTGATCTTGGCGGACCTACCCTCCCCGTTGCCTACGAGTCCGATATTCTTGAAAACAAGGAGTTTGGTCTCAAATCAACCTTCGCCGATGGGCGTATCGTTTTTAACGCGGTCTACTACGATATGAAGTGGAACGATATGCAGATCGAGGTGACTGACCCGAGCTTTAACTTAGCCAATTACAGTCCTGTCGATGGCAACGGCGATCCGATTTACGGAAGTATCCCCTTCCAGGTGGTCGTGGGTAACGTCGGCGATGCCACTGTCAAAGGCTTCGATATCGACTTCAAGGCGCTGATTGGCGACAACATGGAGTTTGGTTTCAACCTAACCGATATCCGCGACGCATACGTTGAAGCTCCTGCGTTCTATGATGAGTCGCGTGCAGAGGGTGGTCAGATTCCATCGGGTCTCGATCCTCAGTCAGCACTGCCACTGTTCGCTGATCGCAGCTATTCGATGTATTTCGAGTATTCTGGGATTGAGCTTATGGGGGGTGAAGGTGCATTCAGGCTCCAGCACAATAATGTTGGCGCATCTCTGAACCAGCTTAACGACGGGTTTACCTCAGCGAGGTTGAAGCAGGGTGACTACAAAGTGACCGATGCCATCTTTACTCTGGATATGGATGAGTGGCAGGCACGTGTGTATGTCAACAACCTCTCCGATGAGCGCGGTATCACCTACGAGGATACTCAGGACTTCGATCCCTTGTGGGGGCGCAACAGTTCTAACGTGATCAGGCCGAGGAACTTCGGTATCTCCTTAAGACGTTCGTTCTGACAAATGCGATTATTCCAAAAGGGCGTTTCTTGCGCCCTTTTTTTTTTGTTTTTCCCGTGTCGCTATGACCAATCGGCTGGCCAGCATTCAAGACCGTGGATTGCATTGCGGATATCCATCGTGAGGTTGACCGCTGTTAATCGTTTGCTCTGACTGATATCGATAATGGACACGGTGGAAGGTGACGAGCCGGCCGCAATGATGTGCTGATTGATTAAACAGAGACCGCGGCCAAACCCCTGCCTTGCAATTTTGGAGTCATCGATTCCCATAAAGTCTAGCTCGTCCGCGGGGAAAGTCGGTACAGGGACACTCCGCTCGCCAGTATGTCGAGTCACTAGGCGCACGGTATCGGATGCCGTGTCATTAAATATCACTCCATCAGCAATGGGCATGGCGTTGTGACATCCGCGCGGGAGGCTACAGATTTCCGTGATTGACAGGTCAGCTGATACGGCGAGTAAGGCCTGAGTATTGAGTCCGCTGAAGGAAATACCATCCTGATCTACCCTCACCATGTTGATATGGTAAGAATTGACGAACGCCGGACCGCCTCGAGCCCTTGGGTCAAAGGCTTGTCCTACCCATTCGGCTCCATTTTTCGAAATATAGAATCCCCAGACAAATTCCTTAGTTTGCACATCAAACGCGAGCAAAGAGTCGAAGCCTGTCGACGTCAAAAATAGTAAATTGTCGCGTCGACTAATTTCGTGGCAGTGCTTCAGGTAGGGATTTCGATAAGAGTCGATGAGCTCGAATTCGGGGCTATAGCAAAACAGCTCATCACTCGCTGCAATCCATACGGCGTCCTCGGTAAATTCGACACCCCGCAGTCCTCGATCCCAGCCCCGACCAGAGAAATCGATATCCCCCGAGTTCCAGTCAATCTTTTGATCGACTGTCTGGTTTTCAAAGTCGATCAGGTAGACCCCCCCGTGGCTCTGTCCTTTTTGAGAACCTCTGACCACAGAGGTTGCGACTAAGGTTGGCAGTTTGAGCGTCATACTTGTGATGTTTCCGATTTAGGAAATACAGGGACAAGGATATCTTTAAGGGGATCGAGATGCGCACCATAGCGTCTCCAAGTTTCGACTGAGCCCTTGTAGATGGGCTGTCTAACCTGCTCGGAGCTGGCGGTTCTAACCGCCCGTTTCGTTTCGTGGAAGTTGACGCAGGCATCTTCGAAGGGGAGTTCACAAAACTCGAGAATGCGCCTTACTTGCGTGTCTAAGTCGGCAACGACGTCTTCGTATTGAACTCGTAGTACCTGACCTGGCAATGCGGTATCCCAGTGATCCATCATTTGCAGGTACTCGAGATAAAACTCTCCGAGTTCGAACAGGTCATAGGTGAAAGTCTGACCTTTGGCGAAGTGCTGTTTGAAGCAGCCAAAACAGCTGTCCATTGGATGTCTGCGCGCATCGATGATTTTTGCGTTAGGAAGAATGCTCTTAATGAAGCCGACGTAGGCGAAGTTATTGGGCATTTTGTCAGTGAAGAACGGTGCGGTCTGACGGTGGCGCTGGGTCTGCTGAAGGTACTTCTTACCCAGTCCTTTGATCTCTGAGGATGATAGGTCGTTCATGCATTGCGGAAATACCTGTCCCGACCTCCGTTGTGTTAGGTCTTGGGCGATCATGGAAATATCGGGTAACTCGCTGGTTCCGTCGACCATGGAGTGACTCGCCAGGATCTGCTCAAGAAGGGTTGAACCCGAGCGGGGCAGTCCTACGATAAAAATTGGATCAGGGCGGAGGCAGGCACTGCTGGCATCCAGCTTATTAAAGAAATCCGCACTGAAGATAGCTCGCATGCGTTCGTGTGCAATTTCGGTTTGTACCGGATCGTAAGCGATCGTATCGCGATGCAACTGGTTCGCCAGCTCATAGTGCTCAAAGGCTCGGTCATAATCCTTGAGATCTTCGTAGGCTTTTCCGAGTGAGAAGGCGAAATGCACTCTGCAGTCGATAGGTAGCTTTTCGTTGGCGAGCCTGACGCTCATATCTTCGATGTCGTCGGCATCGAAACTAAAGGTCTTTAGGTTCGCGAGACTGTAGTAGGTCTCGCCAAAATTGGGGCGAAGCTCGATCGCACGCCGGTAGGCCGCAATACCCCCCGCTTGATCACCGACAGTCTTAAGCACATGGCCTAAGCCTATGTGGGCACCTGTTAGTTGAGGGTCAATAGCAACTGCTTCTTGATAAGAGGTGACCGCCTCTTCTGGCTCTGCAGCCATGGCAAGGGCGGCACCTAGGTAGTAATGCGACATCGCATTGCTGGGCTCGATCTCAAGTGCCTTCCGAAGTACGTCAACAGCCTCTTCGTATTCATGAAGCTCTTTCAGGACCGTACCCAAGTCGTGCCACGCCGCAATGAAGCGAGGTGTCATCTCGATAATTTTTTCTAGGATGGCTTTGGCGTCCTCGAAACAGCTCGCGTTGATTGCAAGGCGTGCGAGTAACAGCGCAGAGTTCACATCCCGTGGATTCGCTCTGACTAGCTCCTGAGCTAGTTTTTCGGATTCTCTAAATTTGCCACTGACAAAGAGTCGGGTGGCTTCCTCGAGTTTGGCTTGCTCTGGTGACAGTGCGGTTGCCTGTGACCGCAAAGCTTCGGCTTCGGTTTTCATTCCCAAGCTCAAATAAGCTCCACTCAGTTTGCTGAGTAGCGGAGGGTGTTGGGGTCGCAGTTCGGAGGCCCGCTTGAGGTAGGGGATCGCCTCTTCCGCGCGGTTGCGATTCAAAAGGACGGTACCGAGATCTTCCTGTGCCTTAGCATGGCCAGGCGCCGCTTTGACGGCACGGGTCAGTAGCGTCTCCGCCTCATCGAGATCACCCTTATCGGCCAGAATCGAACCTAGCAATGCGACGAAATTGATATCGCCGGGATCACGCTCGAGCGTATTGCGGCATAGTGTCTCCGCATCATCTCGACGGCCCGCTTTTAGCAAAGCGACGGCTTGTTCAAATACTTTTCGTGGGTGCTGTTGATCCATGATTTTTTTATCGATCTCCTTTGCCTGAGTGTACGGTGTTTGCCAAAGGTGTGCCGCAATAACTGGCTCCATCGGCTCTGCCCATTGCCTTCACCCGGCGCCAATGACACAGTAGCTCCATCAAGCTCATAAATTAAATCATTCACAAAGCGCTTGCGAGGTGTCCATTGAATACATCAGCTGTGACAGCATCGACTAATCCATTTGATGGCCGAGGCCCCTTTCTACTCAGTTTATTTATGACACTCGTGGGCTACAGCGTATTGGTGGCCTTGCCCGCCATCAACAGCGCTTGGGTCGATCAATTGGGCTTTACCGAGGTGCAGGTAAACAGAGTCGCATCAGCGGATCTGTTGGGTCTCTTTTTGGGGGCGGTTGCGACGAGTGTGTTGATTAAACGCGTTAGCCGACAGTTACTGACGTATCTAGGTATAGCGCTCGCGATTCTCGCTAATGCACTGTGCACGCAATATGTGGATTACGAGACTACGTTGGGGTTGCGCTTATTGGCGGGTCTTGGCTCAGGCTTTTATACCGCGGTTGCGGTGGCGGGCCTCGGTGCCTGTTCGAAGCCACGAGAAGCTTTTAACTGGATGCTATTGGCTTTTGCCATATCGCAGTTTTTGGAGTTGCAACTGATTCCGCTACTTTCAATGAATGGGATATACATCTTTTTCATTTTGACCTACGTCGTCACAATCCCGTTTGTCCGACTGATACCTACTATTGATTTGACCGCGATCGAACTGCCCGAAGAGCCCAGTGACACCCAGCGACCCACCGCAGTGGCGTGGGTGGGTATTGCGGCGATTGTTATTTCCTATATCAACATCGGTGCCTATTGGGCGAATATCGAGCTCGCGGCAGAGGCTGCAGGATTAGACGGACAATGGGCGGGTCAGGTGATTTCATGGTCGGTGCTGCTGTCTTTCTTTGGCTGCTTTGGTGCTATGTATGTTCTCAAAAAATTTGACTACGATCGTCCGCTCTTATTGACCTTTCTGTTGATGATTATCGCTGTTGGATTGCTGTCGATAAGCTTCACCGCTGCGGTCTTTGTGATGAGCGTGGCGATGTTCAATTTTCTGTGGATCTTTATCGATGTGTATCAAATGGGGGGTGTGTCAGTGGCTGACCGCTCGGGCAGTGCAGCCGCTTTTATACCTGGCGCACAGGGTCTGGGTCAGACCATTGGTCCCTTTGCCGCCTCATTTATGCTCGACTATGGCTGGGGATTCGGTGGTGTTTTCGTTATGTGTGCATTGGCAGCAATAGTCGCCTTCGCTATCTACGGCATGCTCTACCTGCGCTTTCGCGATTGAATGGGAGTGTTCTTATCGCGTCGGAATCCCGCCGGATAACCCATGCTATGCGGCACCGGCACCAAGCCCATTTGTCGGTGCCTTGGGACAATAAATACCGTCAGTTGATAAAGCAGATCGGTTTGGCCATCATCGATAAAATGAAAAAAGCAAAGACCTATGGATATCGGCGTAGCGATTAAAGACCTTGGCAGTTACGACATCGAGCCGCTTAAAAGTAAAATCTTGAGCCTGCCCGAAGAGGCTTGGTGGGGTAATCAGTTTCGCCAGCTCGAGTACGAGGTGCATCAGCACACTCAGTCGATTGTGATGGTCTTTACCGACGGTCAGGGCTGGCCCAATATCGAAGTCGCCAAGGATGTTGGTTGGGACTTGCTAGTGGATGAGGCCTTACCGCTCATGCACCAAATTCTGGGGGATCACTACCCACCCGGTGGCACGATTATCCGCGCGATGGCAGCACGCTTGGAGGCGGGAGGCATTATCAAGCCCCACAACGACAAGCATCCCTCGTTTCATTACGGTCATCGCATCCATATACCCATTTACACCAATCCCAGGGTGCGCTTCATGATCGATGGCCGACCGCAAAAAATGTCGATCGGCAATGTCTATGAGATCAACAATCAAAAACAGCACAGCGTGATGAATAAGGGTGACGAGGGGCGGATTAACTTTATTTTCGATTACATCCCACCGACTAAAATTCAACGCTGATTCGGGCCGATTCAGGGCGCTATCGAATTACCCGCCACGCATTAGGCACATTGAGTGACCGGCGCGTACAGGATTTTCCTACAGTGCTGACCGTCAACTATCAGCTAGATCTGCAGCTTGGTTGATACGGGTTGATCACTACGTTGGCTGCGCGGTATCGCGTTGCTTGAGATAGGCGAAAGAGCATCATAAGTGCTTGGGAAACGCGCGCTGGAGAAAATCTTTTGCGATCGCCTTTGCCTGCTTCTTGGTCAATTCGCGCGGTGTCACTAGTAGCGCTAGGTGCAAGCCATCGATAAGCGCTGAGTAGCCCATTGCGAGATCAGCAGCATCAATATTTCTGTATTGACCGTCCTCGATGATGGCCTCAAATAAGGTCTCGAGTTGTTTGGCAGCGGCTCGATCCCAGGCCGACACGATCTTTTGATAAACAGGACGTGCACCGGCCTCGCCGTAGTATGCGAACCAAACAGCCATCTTTTGTCGTTGCGTGACGCCTTGACTCAATTGGAAGTTGAGCAGGGCAGTCAGTCGACTGGTCAAATCCTCGGTTTCCTGCCCTTGCATAATCGCAATTTGCCCGCTGTGGTATTCCTCAGCGACATAGCGAAGTGTCTCCTTGAGTAAGTTGTCTTTCGTTTCGAAGTGAAGGTTGGCAATGCCAAGGCTGAGTCCTGCCTCTTTAGTGACCATTTGCATCGTGGTCGAGCCGAGTCCATCGCGCGCAATACAAGAAATGGTTGCCTCGATCAGTTGCTGGCGTCGCTCCTCTCTCGGCAGGATCTTGCGAGGCTTTTTTGTCTCGTTTTGAGTCGCCGCTGTCTGAGCGTTTTTGTGTTGCGCTTTTTGGGTCATTGCTGTCATCGATTTACAGTCCCCACTAGCTTAAGCCTTGCGCCTAATTCGCTCAATCCAAGAATGAATGGTTATTCATTCTTGGTAGACGTGTGAACGCTATCATGGCACCATTTCTATAGATGCCGAATGTTCGGAGGTAACTGTGAATCAGTATGACGCGATCGTTGTAGGAGCCGGTCACAACGGTCTCACTAACGGTGCTTATTTGGCCAAAGCTGGTTTGAAAGTAGCGGTGCTCGAGCGCAACCCCTACATCGGTGGTGCGACCGTCAGTCGGGAGCTTCACAAGGGTTGGTACTACTCCAACTGCTCTTATGTATCGAGCTTGTTACGCCCTGAAATTACACGCGATCTCGAACTGCCCCGGCACGGTCTTCAGGTGGTGCCTTTCGGTGGTGGTGCCACGTTTATGCGAAACGGTGATCACTTCGGTAGCTACTCGGATCACGATCGTCACTACCGCGAGATAGCAAGGCACTCCAAGCGAGATGCTAATGCTTATGATCGCTATGCCGCTGATACCAGCTTGCAAACCAAGCTGATCCGCCCTTATCTGATGCGCACACCACCGGACCCGACCTCATTAAAACCTCGTGATCTTCGGGATCTAATGGAGTTTGCGCAATCGTTTATGTCGCTGGGTGAGGAAAAGCTGCTCGATACTATTAAGTTTTGGACTGCTAGCGTTGGAGACTACCTAAACGAGTATTTTGAAACCGATGTCATCAAGGCGCATATGGCCGGCAGTGGCATTATTGGTACCGCACTTGGTGTTTACTCACCAGGAACAGCTTATGTTTTGCTTCACCACTATATGGGCGACGTTGATGGCAACGTCGGTGCCTGGGGTTTTGCGCGAGGTGGTATGGGTGCCATTGCCAGTGCGCTGTCTAAGTCGTTTTTATCTTTCGGTGGAGAGATTATCTGCGATGCGAATGTCGATGAGATCATTGTTAAGAATGGCAAGGCGGTCGGTGTCGCATTAAAAGATGGAACCGAGTACCGAGCCCCGATCGTGGTATCGAACCTAGATCCCAAGCGCACCTTCCTTGACATCACTAACTCGAAAGACCTGCCCGCCGATGTGGTGAAAAAAGCGCAGAATTTTAAGATTCGTGGTTCGTCAGGAAAGCTTAACATCGCGCTTGATGGTCTACCTGTATTCAATGGCCTCGATCCTAGAAACCGGCTAATGGCGGGCGATTTGCACTTCAGCGATTCACTCGAGCGTCAAGAGCGCGCCTATGATGACTGGAAGGCGGGCACATGGTCCAAGGACCCTTATCTGGACATGATGATTCCCTCGCTCACCGATCCCACCATGGCACCTCCCGGCAAACATATGATGTCGGTGTTCGTGCAGTACGCCCCACCCAAGGTAGAAGGCCGAGAGTGGACCGACGAAGATAAGGATGGCTTTGAGAAGTCGGTAATCGATCAGATTTCTAACTACAGCCCGAACTTCAGAGATCTGATTCTGCACTGTGAAACCAGGACGCCGCGAGAAATCGAGGCCGAGGTGGGTCTTACCGAGGGTAATATTTTCATGGGCGAATTGACCTTCGACCAGTTGCTCTTTAACCGACCCTTCCCGGGTTACGCGCAGTATCGATCGCCGATCAAAGGCATGTATATGTGCAGCTCAGGCACCCACCCCGGTGGTGGCGTGATGGCGGCGCCCGGTGCGAATGCGGCGCGGGAAATACTGCGAGATCTCAAACGACCGAATACCGTTCCCGGAGGATATGCCGATGACTGATTACGATGCAGTAGTCATTGGTGCAGGCCACAACGGCTTGATCTGTGCCACTTATCTAGCTAAGGCCAAGCACAAGGTGCTAGTCCTGGAGGCGCGTGGGGTTGTTGGTGGTTGTGCTAGTACGCGCGAGTTTGTCGAGGGCTACAGCGTCTCCGATTGTGCTCAGTGGTTGTCGCAGTTTGATAGCGGTGTCATGGCCGATATGAAATTGAAGGAAATGGGACTATCGCTAAGCGCGCCGAAAGCTACGATAAGTCTTCAGCCCGATGCTGATCACCTCATTATCGATGGTGACAAGGTGTCGGGTGCGGGCGTCGATACTGACGATGCGGCCGCGTATCGAAACTTTCGTCAGATGATGCAGCGCTTTGCCAAAGTGCTGAAGACGCTTTACCACGGTCGACCGCCAAAGCTCGTTGAAAAGAACTGGACCGATCGCATCACGCTAATGAAGTTAGGACTGGGTCTAAAGCTCCTAGGTAAGGGGCACATGCAGGATCTCATGCGCCTAGCACTCATCAATATTTATGATGTGATGAACGAGTACTTCAACCATTCTGCTATCAAGAGTGCTGTGGCGATCGATGCTGTGACGGGTACCAATATGGGTCCCCGGTCACCTAATACGGTCTACTCGTATTTGCACCGAGTGACTGGGGAATACTTGAGTGGTTCGGGTACGACGCAGGTAATGGGTGGTATGGGTGCCTTAGGCGATGCTCTGGCTGCTTCAGCGACAGCGGCTGGTGTTGAAATCAAGCTGGGCGCCTCGGTCAAAAGTATCACCAAGATTGAGGATAAGGTCTCTGGCATTGAGCTGGCAGACGGCACACAGATCTCGAGCAAGATTGTGGTCTCAAGCGCCGATCCCACCACTACATTCAAAACACTACTTGGCTACCATCAGATGGAAGCTGGCACGGCAAAGCGGGTAGAGCTTTATAGAAATCGAAGCGGTACGGCGAAGCTGCATCTGGCCTTAAATGGCCTACCAAGTTTTGAGGGTCTCTCAGCCGATCAGCTCTCACAACGTTTGTTGGTCGTACCGCCGTTGGATGATATGGAAACCGCATTGAATCCCATGAAGTATCGGGATATTAGTGAGCATCATCTATTCGATATCAGCATTCCCTCGGTGGAGGACTCATCACTCGCGCCTGCGGGCCATCATGTTCTTACGGCGCTAGTGCATTACGTTCCCTATGAGCCATCACAGGGCTGGGATGAAGCGAAACCCGCGCTTTTGGCAAGGTTAATCGATCAGTTGAGCGCATATTCGCCCGACCTTGAGTCGATGATCGTGGCGAGCGAGCTAGTTACTCCGAGCGACTTTGAGCGATCTCACGGTATGACCGGCGGAAACTGGCATCATGGTGAACTGTCCATTGACCAGGCGCTAATGATGCGGCCTTTCCCGGGATCTACCCAGTACGCCACCCCAGTCGATGGGCTGTACCTTTGCGGCGCGGGAGCCCACCCAGGTGGAGGCTTGATGGGCCTGTCGGGGCGCAATGCCGCTAACGAAATTATCAAGCGGGGGGCTTTGTCATGAGCGACGTTAGCCGAGATACCATGCTACTCACTACGCCGTTTCACTCACGAGTGGAGGCGATGTGCGATCTCAATGATTGGGGTAATTGGATGGGCTACACGACACCCAATGCCTATTTCGATGTCGAGCTCGAGTACTTTGCAGTCCGAAGTACGACTGGTGTTTTCGATTTGTCCCCAATGAACAAATATCGAATTTCCGGTCCCGATGCCGAGCGTTATTTGGATCGCTTGGTGACCCGTGATGTGTCTAAGATTGGTATTGACCGCGTGGGTTACGCGATCTGGTGTGACGACAGCGGACAAGTGCTGGATGACGGTACGATCTTTCGATTCTCAAACAACGAGTTTCGCCTCTGCTCGTATCAGCGAGCCGATGACTGGTTGGCTTGGAACACGCTGGGCTTTGATGTCACGGTAGAGAATGTCTCTGACAGCATTGCCGCGCTCGCAGTACAAGGCCCAACCTCCTGCACCGTACTCACGCTTCTGGGTTGTCACGATCTCAATCAGCTAAAGCCCTTTGGTATGGCACATTACACCTTTGAAGGGCATCCGCTAATGGTCAGCCGAACTGGCTTTACTGGTGATCTGGGCTATGAAGTCTGGGTGCCACCAGAGACGGCAGAGGCACTTTGGGATCAATTGTTTGAACTTGGCCACGATTACCTGATTAAACCGTTCGGCTCGCACGCGCTGGAGCTCGCGCGCATCGAAGCGGGCTTTCTTCAGGCCAATACCGATTTTATGCCGGCTGAAGACGTGGTCCGTGTGGGTCGTACGCGAAGCCCGTTTGAGTTGGGTTTGGGTTGGTTAGTGCATTTTTCCAAGCCTTTGTTCAATGGGCGGGCTGCCTTGCTGAAGGAGCAGGCGAAAGGCTCACGTTATCGATTTGCACTGCTCGACGTCGATGGTAACAAGCCGGCGGAGCACTCCTTCGTGATGAAGGATGGCAAGGTTGTTGGTACGGTCACCTCAGCTGCGTGGTGCCCCACGGCAAAAGCCAATCTTGCGTATGCACAGATAGAGATGCCTCACGGTGCTGTTGGTGATGAGTTGGTGGCAGAAATCTACTATCAGCGAGAATTGCATTGGACTCAGCTGTATGCCCCTTGCAAGGTGATAGAAGGCCCGATATTTAAGCCGCCTCGTCGCTGGCAAACGCCTGCACCACCGCATTAGAAATAGCGAACACCCATTAATTCAAGAGAAAGACCATGTTGACTATTGCGACATCAGTTGACGATTCCTTTGATCGGATGCGTTCTAAGCTGGAGGCCGAGAAGGCCCGGCCGAACCACGCTATTGACCCTTATTTCTATCGCTCGCATTTAGTTCACGAGCAAGAGTTAGGGCATCTCATTTTTCGGAGTTGGCTGTATGCTCTCCACAGCAGCGAGATCCCCAACAGTGGTGATTATCAGCTGATCGAAGTCGGTGAAGACTCGATCATTGTTGCAAGAGGCGCCGATGGTGAAATCAGGGCGATGCACAATATCTGCAGGCATCGCGGCGCGCGCGTTTGTGAGGAAGTAAAGGGAAATCGCAGGACATTTGTCTGTCCTTATCACGGCTGGGTATACAACACGGATGGCTCATTGAGGGCCGCCCGCGAGACCCATGTCATGGAGAATTTTGACCCAGATGCTCACGGTTTGAAGCCGGTCAAATGCGTGGTCTACATGGGGTTGGTGTTTATTAACTGCGACATGAACGCTGGCGATCTCGCGGCGTCTCTGGACAAAATCAAAGAGCCCTTGGGTGCTTATGATCTAGCCAATGCAAAGGTGGCGCACCGCAATAGCTATCGCGTTGATGCTAACTGGAAATTGGTGGTCGAGAACTACCTTGAGTGTTACCACTGTGCCACCTCGCATCGGGCTTACGCACGTTTGCACACACTCAAAGATCTAAATGAAAAATCCGAGCCGATTGTGCAAAAGATGCTCGATCGTGCCGATGAGGTAACGGGTATCCCAGGGATCTCCAAAGAGCACACTGAAATCTATCTCGATGCACCGAGCTTCGGTGCCTGCGCACACACCATGCGCTACGGCTTATTCGATGGCTACGTCACGGGCAGTAAGGACGGTAAACCGGTGGCGCCGCTCATGGGTGACATCAAGGATTACGATGGGGGCGCGGGCGATTTTCAGATGGGTCCATTGGCCTTCATGCTGAACTACCCCGATCATTGTGTGTTGTATCGCTTTTTACCGCGGTCGCTCACTGAGACCGATATGGAGTTGGTGTGGTTTGTTCGAGGTGACGCGGTCGAGGGCAAGGACTATAACGTCGAGGATGTTACCTGGCTGTGGCATCACACCACGCAGGAAGACGATTACATCATCACGCGCAACAGCGCTGGTGTGAATTCCAGATTCTTCGAGCCAGGCCCTTATCATCCTGAGTTCGAGGCTACACTTCAGCAGTTTATTAGCTGGTACCTGCACTCCTTAGAGGACAGCTTGCCCGCGTAGGGACTGAAAGCATCCTCTCAAATTTTCAGGTCTATACCACCGATGCTAGTCAGGACGCGGGCGCTGTAATAAGGTCTGAGTATCGCCATAGGGTGCCTCTTCCTTTGAAGTCGAGGTGTTCGCAGTGGCTAGCCGTACTGGGGAGCGGCGATGCAAGAGGCACAAGAGCCGTCGCAGCCTAGACCTGCTCTAAAGCGCACACCCTTGCCGGTGCTAAGTGCGTTTTTCATGATTTATATCTTTGTATCCGGGGGCTCGTTCGGTATCGAGGAGATGGTGTCATCCTCGGGTCCCGGACTGACACTCATTTTGCTTATGGCGTTGCCCTTTGTTTGGGCACTCCCCATGGCTTTGGTGGCAAGCGAGCTGGGTTCCGCGTTGCCGGGCACAGGTTTCCATCACTGGACTCGTCGCGCATTGGGGCGGTTCTGGGGGTTTCAGGCTGCGTGGTGGTGGACGCTGGCAACGCTGGTCGATACATCGCTCTATGTCGTCTTAGCAGCGAGTTATCTCCAAGGGTACGCGGGCTTTGGACAGGACATCTTCTATCTGACCTGCTGGTCAATCATTGCCTTGTTCGCAGTCATTAATGTTCTCGGGCTGCGCTTCGTAGCCTTGGGATCGACAGTTTTCTCTCTACTGATCATCTCGCCATTTTTAGTGTTGATTGCGGTGGGTTTAGCCAATTGGCAATTCAACCCCTTCGAGCCGATTGTCCCGGCAAACCAAAACCTATTCGGTGGTGATGGTGCGCTCATTCTGGGTTTGAGCGTAGGGCTTTGGATGTACTCGGGCTATGAGTCGATGTCGACCCTTGCGGGCGAGATAGAAAATCCTCAGAAAGTAATTCCGAAAGCGTTGATGCTGGCCTTGCCCTTTGTGGCGCTGATGTATTTGTTGCCCACTATGGCGAGTTTGGCTGCTTTTGGTCAGTGGGAGCGCTTTGGTGTTGCCGGCATGGGTGACGACGTTTCGTTTATCGATATTGGCCGCACACTCGGCGGCAGCGCTTTAGGTCATGCCCTGCTAGCGTCGGCTTTGTTGGGAAATCTTGCGCTTTATCTCGACTACATGGGCTCGTGTGCGCGTCCGCTCTATGCCTTGGCCGACGACGGTTTATTTCCTCGATTCTTGCTCGGTGTTAGCCCGCGGTTTGGAACACCGGTGGCTGCCATTGTCACTGTCGCTGCAGTGAATTGCGTTTTGGTGGTTGGGCCATTTCAGAGCTTGGTGATAATCGACGTTATGTTGATGATCGCAGCTTATGCGTTAATTTTGATTGCCGCAGTGCGTCTGCGCGTGACCGAGCCGGATCTAGAGAGATCGTTTCGAGTGCCAATTGGCACGATTGGCATGGCTCTCATGATTACACCGGCGCTCCTCTTGATTGCGCTGGTAACCTACTTGGCGATTGTCGATCGCTCGATGAAGCTAGCGGGTCTTAGCGAGCTGAGTTTGCTTGGGCTTTCCGCTGGCTGGTATGCTATTGTCAGCGTTTTGGGGCTCATGACCGGTCCACTCATTTATTGGTGGGTGACTCGAGGCAAATCCACCCTTAGGGCTTAATCTAGCGCTCTGGCTTCAAAGCTGCATTGATAGCTGCGGTATGTTTTAGGTGTTAAACCACTTGTCATCAGGATCATCGGGCCACACACCCAGATAAGGGCCGTGTGCCTGATAGCCCAAAAGCCGTTGTACTGGTTCCGCTAGCGCACTGACCTCATCATGGGTGAGGGAGAGGTACTGATTTTCCTCCTGCCGTAGCCAACCCAAGCAGTAGGTATTCACTAGCGCTTTGCGCGGCTTGTCACTGTTGTTGGTACCGCCGCCGTGAACAGTTGATCCGAGATAGATCACCACCGAGCCTTTAGGCATGACGGCCTTCTGGATGGGCGCCTTATCGTAATCGGCCTCACTGTCGGGTCGGTCTTGTCGCATCACTACCTGTGTGGCGCCGTTGTCCTCGGTAAAGTCATCCAAGGCCCACAGTACTGATATTTGCGCTTCAAATGCCAACAAATGACTGGGATAGCAGGTGTCATCAGCATGTAGAGCCTGCGCGACCTCGCCCGGTAAGATCTCAATCGCGGTCGTGCTTCCCACTTGATAAACCTCGCAGTGAGGTTTCAGAATCGCGTCGGCGATTTCGAGGATTTTAGGATGCGCGAGAAGGGTGGGAAACTCGCTGGAGTGCTTGGTGACCGCACCAATTCTGAGGGTCTTGTAGCCATTGAAATCGCACTGAAAGAGATGACCCTGACGATCAAATTCGTCTCTTAAATCGCCATTGAAGCGATCTATCACCTCCGCCTCGATCAGATGGTCGATGATGATAACCCCGTCATCTTCGAGGGCCGCGGTCATGGCCGCGACGGAATCTGTTGCTTGAAAGTGGCGGATCATGGTCGATCACCTTAGTCTAGCGTTACGTGGGCAGTGTCTGTAGCGCCGCTTGTCAAAAGCGGTTCTGCTTTCACATCAACCACCTACACAGTGTATGGAGTCAATATGAGCAGACAACAGGCGATTGGCAAGCTTTTACTGGGCTTGGTTTTCGGTGTTATTGGGTTAAGCACGCACGCCTCTGACGACTGGGTTTTATTTGGTGGTCACATCTATACCGCCGAGCAGACGATCGAGCAGCCCGAGGCCGTTGTGGTTCGCGATGGACGTATTACCCACGTTGGGAGCCTCCATGAGGCCAAGCGACTAGCTAGCTCAGACGCTGAGTGGATAGATACCACCGGAAAAATGGTGATGCCGGGATTTCACGACGCGCATATTCATACGCGGCTCGGCGGGCGATCGCTGACTGGATGCGACGTTGCGATGGCGCCCGATCTCGAGCAATTGACTGAGATGTTACGCGGCTGTTTTTCCTCCACTGATGAGCCCTGGTTAATCGCCGAGGGTCTTAATCTTGGTTTTTTTGGTCAATCGGGACCAGAGCTGCCATGGATGAATGCGATAAATTCAGACAAGCCAATGCTGTTGCGCGCTTCAGATGGCCACTCGGTTTCCATTAACTCGGTTGCCATGCGACTTGCCAATATCACCGTCGACACGGAAACGCCTGAGGCGGGCGTTATCGAGCGAGATGCTTTGGGTCGACCGACGGGAACGCTGAGAGAGTCGGCAATGGCCTTGGCCGATCGTGTCGTGCCTCGAGAAACACTAGAAGATCGTCTGCATATGGCAAGCGTGGCCGTCAAAGAAATGAACCGACTCGGTATTACCAGCGCCTTTGACGCTTGGGTGGGTAGCGAGGACATTGATGTCTACCGGAGTCTTGATGACCAGGGAATGCTCACGGTCAGAATACGCGCTGCTCTCGCTTACGGGCGCGGTGATTTATTCACTCTCGATTCACCCGACGACTACGAGCGCTTGTTGGCGAACCGGGCTCAGCTATCCACTGAGCGGTTTAAATTAGCGGCGGTAAAGCTTTTCATAGACGGCGTCCTCGAGGGTGAGACAGCGGCCTTGGTAAGCCCTTATCTGAGCGATGAGGGTGGTAGTGGTCATCTCACCTATTCGCAGGCATACCTGAATACGACGGTGACCGAGCTGGCGAGTCAGGGTGTGCAGGTGTATACGCATGCCGTGGGTGATGGTGGCGTGCGATCGATTTTGGATGCCTTTGAGGCCGCTGAGAAGGCACTCGGCGAGACCGATCTCCGCCATCAAATATCGCATCTGCAATTGATTCACCCCGATGATTATCATCGGTTTGCCGAGTTAGGCGTGGTAGCCAACTTTCAGGCCTTATGGGCGCTCCCTGACGAATGGATCATGAATCTGAATTTGCCGGTAGTTGGCATGGATCGGGTGCAGCGTATGTATCCTATCGCGAGTATGGTGGAGGCGGGCGCCACTATTGTAGGTGGAAGCGATTGGAATATCAGTTCACTCAATCCGCTTGAAGCCATTGAGGTTGCGCTGCTGCGTCAAGACTGGATTGCTAACGACGAACTCACCAAAGCCGAAGTCGAGCAGCTTGATACCTTGAACCGCAGCGAGCGAGTCGATCTCGATACTATGCTCCGCGCTTACACGTCGACGGGCGCCTGGGCAATGCATCAGGATCAGGAGACAGGTACCTTGAGCCCGGGTAAGCGCGCCGATCTCATTGTTCTCTCGCATGATTTATTCAGTACCGAGCCGCAGTCGATTAGCACGGTCGAAGTCGAAAAAACCTTTCTCGATGGCAAGCTGGTCTATCAGAAGCCGTGATCCGGGAAACGATGCAGTTCAAGTGTCAGTGTGCAATTGATGACTAAACGCGTCAGCCCATTGGCAATACATGTCGTGCTTTGTCAGCCCGAGATACCTCCCAACACGGGTAATATCATCCGGTTGTGCGCGAACACCGGCGCCTCACTCCATCTTATCGAGCCCATGGGCTTCACCATGGATGACACCCGGTTGAAACGTGCGGGTCTTGATTATCACGAGTATGCACAGGTCAAAACATGGCCGTCGCTCGAGGACTACAGCGCGGCTTACCCAGAGCGTCGCTTGGTCGCTGTCGAGACGTCGGGGGACTCATCCCACTCTGGCTTCGTTTGGGATTCGTCGGATTCGCTGTTATTCGGCTCGGAAACTAAAGGGTTATCTGAGGCTGCCTTGTCCAGTATTCCCAATGATCAAATTGTCCGCCTACCCATGTTGCCTGATAGTCGCAGTCTTAATCTTTCCAACGCGGTTGCCGTGGCGGTGTATGAGGTCTGGCGTCAATTTGACTACGACGGCGAAACCTAGTGGTTTGCGCTTGCAGCCGTCCCGCGCTCATTTTTTTACCAAGGGCTATCTTCGGCTACCTTATCCAGCATCCTCAATAATCAGATAGCCCGTCTGCCCGTCTGCCCGTCTGCCCGTCTGCCCGTCTGCCAGTGCTGCCAGATAGTCGCAGTCCTAATTTTTTCATCGCGGTAGCCGCAGTCGCGGAGAGTCATCGCCGCGTGTAGTATCAGTCGAGTCATAGAGAGTTAAATCGTCGTCATTATGTCGAGTGAGTCAGAGCAGACAGTGTTGCCCGTCAGCGATTTCAAGGCGCTGTTGCCAGCCATGGTGCTGGGTATTTTGGTGATATCGGGCTTGGTGCTCCGGCCACTTGTCTTCAATGTCAGCCCGATACCACTTGAAATGGTGTTTCTCACCGCAGCAGGCTTTGCCATCAGTCAGTTGCTCTGGATGGGCTTTAGCTGGGAGGCGATTCAAGGCGCGATCATCAGTCGGGTAGCCCGCGCACTCCCGGCTATCTTAATCCTGATGCTGATCGGGCCCCTGGTGGCTTCGTGGATGATTGCTGGCACCATCCCGATGCTTGTGGCCTGGGGGATCGAGCTTATCAATCCCAATTATCTCTACGTACTGGCCTTCCTCATTGCCGCGATCTTCTCGACACTGACCGGTACGTCATGGGGGAGCGCTGCGACTGTTGGCGTTGTTCTGGTTGGCATTAGTAACTCGCTCGATGCGAATACTGCGATTGTTGCGGGTGCGGTCATCGGAGGCGCCTATTTTGGCGACAAACTATCGCCTCTATCCGACACCACCAACATGGCGGCGATTGCCACTGGAGTCGATCTTTTCGATCACATCCGATCCATGCTTTGGACGACTATACCCTCAGCACTGATTGCCGCGTTCGGCTATGTCATCGTCGGATTTGGCTTGTCCATTGACTCGAGTGATCAAGCAACAGGCGCCGCTCTGGATGTGGTGGTGGCACTTCAGGGCTTGTTTAACTTCCAGTTGATATTGCTCATTCCAGTGCTCGTCGTGCTTGTAGGATCGATGAAAAAATGGCCGACGATCCCAGTGTTGTTGCTATCCACCTTTTCAGCAGTGATCGTCGCAAGCATCACTCAAGAGACCTCGCTGGTGGTCATGCTTCAATCCCTTGTTAGCGGAGTAACCCTTCCAGAGAGCGCGGCGGCATCGGCACTGCCCGCGGTGACTACGCTAGTCGAGCGCGGCGGTGTTTACAGCATGAAGGAAGCCGTGTTTGTTGCTTTTCTGGTGTACTTCTTTGTCGGTGCTATCGACTTGCTCGAGACCATGCCGACTCTGGTGCGCAAATTATTTGGCTTCGCGACGACGCAAAAGAGCACAGTTCTAACCTCGCTCTATGCTGCGGCAGCGACCAACGCACTGACATCGAATCAGAGCGCTACGGCTTTTATTGTCGGTGATGCCTTCTCGAAGCGCTACGATAACTTGGCAATCCCGAGACCTGTCTTGTCTCGATCGATTGAAGACATGGGCACCATGATCGAGAGCTTAATTCCGTGGCATGCGACCGCGCTGTTTATGGTGGCCACCTTGGGCGTGCCGGTGAGTGAGTATTGGTATTGGCAGTTTTTGACACTGGCCAATTGTTTAGTGGCGCCGGCGCTTGTATTAATGGGCATTGGCTGCGGCTTTCAAGCCGTGAAGGACAAGGTAGGTAATCAGTGAGCAACGACAATAACCCTAATCCATTGAGTATCGAGACCGAACTCGCCAGACAATTACACGATGCTGATCCCTTATTCGGATCGGCTGCGCCACCGATTTACCAGACTAGTACTCATACCTTTCCGACCTGGGACTCGCTATCAGACGCCTTCGATGATCGCGCAAACACACCGTTTTATGGTCGTCAGCTCAATCCCACCGTAAAGTTAACCGAAGAGGCTATCGCCAAAATGTCAGGCGCCGACAAGGCTCGCCTGTTTGGCTCGGGAATGGGGGCGGTCAGTGCCGCGCTGCTGACATGTCTAAAACACGGCGACCATGTCATTACTGTCGATGGCGTCTATGGGCCTGCGACAAAATTTATGGGGGTCTGGCTGCCCGAGAAGCTAGGTGTGACTACGACTTTCCTAAAAATGGGCAGTGTTGACGAGGTCAGGGCCGCACTCACCGAGCGCACCCGTGTTATTTATCTCGAGACTCCGACGTCCTCCCATCTCAATTTGCAGGACATTCGCGCGATCGCCGGTTTAGTGGCTGATCGCGATATTAAGATTATTGTCGATAACTCATGGGCGACGCCCTTACGCCAGCGGACTTTGGATTTGGGTGCGCATCTCGAGGTGCACAGTGCCTCTAAATACATGGCAGGGCACAGCGATCTGATCGCGGGTGTTGTCTTGGGCGATACCGAGATCATGGCGCGACTTAGCAGTACCGAGTCTGAGTTACTAGGCTCCCGTTTATCGCCGCTCGAGGCGTGGTTATTACTGAGAGGCCTGAGAACCTTGCCGCTAAGGCTCGATGCTCACGAGCGCAATGGCTTGAAGGTTGCTCAATGGCTGGAGGCGCATCCAAAAGTGGCGCGGGTTCGATTCCCCGGGCTCGAGAGCCATCCGCAGTATGAGTTGGCTAAGCGTCAGATGAGCGGGTTATCGAGTTTGTTCTATGTGACGCTGGCATCGAACGATCTCGACGCTGTAAAGCGGTTCTTCGATACCTTGACCCTGTTTGGACGAGGTGTGTCCTGGGGTGGACATGAGAGTCTGATTTTTGCGCCAGCGATTAGTGCGATTCGGGAGCAAACGCCCGAGCGTTTCGAGGCCATGGGTGTTGCGATCAGTGATATGCGACTCGCGATTGGCCTTGAGGACCCTGATGATCTAATCCGCGATCTCGATAACGCCCTGGCCGCGCTCTAATCAGAGCCGCAAGCATCACTTCTGAAATGCAGCGCTCAAGTTCTGGTGGAAGTAACTAATCGCTAGGGCGAAATAGCCCAAGTTGCCGCTCGAGACCCTGTCCCGTCTCTTTCGCGGCGAGCCTCATAACGAGTAAGATGCAGTAACAACGAGCGACGTGGGTCAGTGCACCTCGTAGCGCAAGCGAATAACAAACAAAGTTACCTAACATGCAAAAGCTCACTCACAGCTATTACTGCGGCACGAGTTCGACGCAGATCATCTACGAAACCATCGGCGCTTATTTCGATGGTATTTGCGAGGCCTTTCCAGAAAACGATGCGCTAGTCGTTCGCCATCAAGGGATCCGATGGAGCTATCGGGAGCTTCAGGCCAAGGTTGACGCTATCG
The DNA here is from genome assembly GCA_002456975.1 of Halieaceae bacterium MED-G27. Classification (GTDB taxonomy): domain Bacteria; phylum Pseudomonadota; class Gammaproteobacteria; order Pseudomonadales; family Halieaceae; genus Luminiphilus. The sequence goes on along the minus strand of NTKA01000009.1, from coordinate 30,433 downwards.
CGGCTGGGCTCATTGCGCTTGGTATTGAGCCCGGCGACCGTGTCGGGATCTGGGGACCCAACAGCGCTGAATGGGTGGTGGTGCAGCTAGCCACCGCCAAGATTGGCGCGATTATGGTTTGCATAAATCCCGCCTACCGTTTGTACGAGCTCGAATACGCATTGAATAAAGTGGAGTGCAAAGCGGTTGTATCGGCTGAGGCATTCAAGAGCAGTGATTATCTTTCGATGCTTAACGAACTAGCGTCTGAATTGAGGCAATGCGATCCCGGTCGGCTGGTATCGGAAAAGCTTCCCAACCTCACGACTGTGATTCGGATGGGCGAGGACGCAACGCCTGGCATGTTTAACTTTGATCAGGTGTTGGGCATGGGCGGTGAGACTGAGACACAGCGCCTCGCTGAGCTCCAGACTATTTTAAAACCCGACGATCCGATCAATATCCAGTTCACCAGCGGTACTACGGGGAACCCTAAAGGCGCGACCCTGACCCACTGCAATATTCTTAATAATGGCTTTTTGACCGGTGAGGCAATGCGACTGACCGATCAAGACCGACTCTGTATTCCGGTGCCGCTGTACCACTGTTTTGGCATGGTGCTGGCGGTGCTCTCCTGTGTGACCCATGGATCGGCCATGGTATTTCCCGGCGAGGCCTTTGATCCGCTTGAGGCCTTGGCAACGGTCGAGGCCGAGCGCTGCACCGCACTGCATGGGGTGCCAACCATGTTTATTGGCGAGCTCGACCACCCTCGGTTTGCCGAATTCGATATCAGTAGCCTTCGTACCGGCATTATGGCGGGCGCGCCTTGTCCGATTGAAGTGATGAAGCGAGTACTCACGCAGATGCACATGGAAGACATCTTGATCGCTTATGGGCAGACCGAGCTGAGCCCGATCAACAATATAACGTTGCCGAATGACTCGCTCGAGCGCCGTACCGAAACGGTTGGACGCGCCATGCCCTGGGTCGAAATCAAGATCGTCGATGAAGATGGTCGTGTGGTCGCGACGGGGCAGAAAGGTGAAATTTGTACTCGTGGTTATTCGGTGATGCGGGGCTACTGGAACGACCCCGAACGCACTGCCGAAACCATCGATGCAGCTGGCTGGCTTCACTCCGGTGACTTGGCAACTATGGATGAGGAAGGCTACGTCCGAATCGTCGGTCGCATCAAGGACATGATTATCCGTGGTGGGGAGAATATCTATCCACGAGAGGTCGAGGAGTTTTTGTACCAGCACCCGGCGATTTCCGAGGTGCAGGTATTTGGTATTCCCGATGAGAAGATGGGTGAGCAGGTCTGCGCTTGGGTGCAACTCAACGAGGGCATGGCTCTGACTGAGGATGAGCTCAAAGCCTACTGCAAGGATCAGATTACCCATTTCAAGATCCCTAGGTACGTGCGCTTTGTCACTGAGTACCCCATGACGGTGACAGGCAAGATCCAGAAGTTTGTAATGCGCGATCAAATGGTCGAGATGCTAGAAAACGCCTAGATGGACAAGCCAACATCTGTGATTAGCGGTCGCTTTAGTGCTGACAGCGCTATTACCAAGCTCTGTCCGGGTCCAACAGTCGATTGGGAAAATCCGACAATCACAGGACGCAACCGATTAGCTGCTCATACCGCGCTGTTCTCTTGGACCGACGAGCTTGCCGCGAAACACAAGCAAACCAGCACTCGATGTATAACGCTTGATGGTGACTGGCGTTTTAGTTTTTTTGATCGACCCAAAGACGTACCGAGCCCCTGGTTGACCGAAGATCTCGATACTGCTCAAGCGATTACAGTACCCGGGAATTGGCAGCTTCAAGGCTTTGATCGACCGATTTACACCAATGTGAAATACCCGTTTCCGGTCGATCCGCCACGAGTCCCCGCAGACAATCCCACCGGGTGCTATTCGCGTGAGTTTGAGGTTCCCGATGATTGGCTCGATTCAGGCCAAGTACGCATCCAACTGGCTGGTGTGAACAGCGCCTGCTATGTGGTCTGTAATGGACATTGTGTGGGCTACTCGCAGGACAGCCGATTGCCCGCTGAATTTGATTTGAGTGGTTTGCTCGCGTCCGGTACTAACCGTATTGCGGTCATGGTGCTGCGTTGGTCCGATGGTAGCTACCTCGAAGACCAGGATATGTGGTGGTTGAGCGGGATCTTCCGTTCGGTGACCCTGCTGCACAAGCCGTCACAACACATCGTCGACTTTCGTGTTGCGCCTTCGCGCTGTCTGGAGTCAGAGGCCCAGCTTGCGGTTCGGTTTATGCTCCATCAGGCACAAGGCTGCACTGTCGTGAGTCGTTTGTATCTCGCTGATGATCTTGCGTCGGAGGTCAGTCGTGAGATTGGTTCGGAGGCTGGTGTTAATTGGTTGATGCTCGAGCATCAGGTGGCATCGCCCGAACTCTGGAGTGCTGAAGTCCCCACGCTGTACCGACTTACTCTCAGCCTAATCGATGCCACGGGCGCTTTAATCGAAGCCGAGGCCTGCGATGTCGGATTTCGTGATGTCGCCATAGTCGATGGGCAGTTGTTGTTGAACGGGCAGCCGTTATTAATTCGTGGGGTCAACAAACACGAGCACCATCCATCGCTCGGGCATGCCGAACCGCTCGATCAGGTGGAAAGGCACCTGAAGTTGATGAAGCAGCACAACTTCAATGCAGTGCGCTGCTCGCACTACCCGCATCAGGCTGGCTTTTATGAGCTCTGCGACCGACTCGGTCTTTATGTGGTCGATGAGGCCAATATCGAAACTCACGGTATGCGACCGATGAATGCGCTGGCCGAACACCCTGACTGGCAAACCGCCTTTGAAGAGCGGATGAGCCGAATGGTGGCGCGCGACTTTAATCACCCAAGCATTATTATCTGGTCGCTCGGTAACGAGTCGGGCTATGGCGCCGCGCATGATGCAATGTATGCCGCAACCCATGACAGCGATGGATCGCGTCCGATTCAATACGAGGACGGCGGTGCCGACACGCCTGCCACCGATATCATTTGTCCGATGTACGCGCGAACCCATGAAGACCTGCTTTATCCCGGTGCCAAAGAGATCTCGCCATCGCTCATGACATTCCTAAACCGCGAGGGTGAGAACCGCCCAATCATTCTGTGTGAATACGCGCATGCGATGGGAAATTCGCTTGGGAATTTTGGTGACTACTGGGATGTATTTCGCAGCGAGTCGCGGTTGCAGGGTGGCTTTATCTGGGATTGGGTGGATCAGGGGCTCGACTTAAAAACCGAGGAAGGTACCCACTACTGGGGCTATGGCGGTGACTTTGGCGATGTCATCAACGATCGACAGTTCTGCATCAATGGTCTTGTATTTCCGGATCTCACGCCGCATCCCACCATCGAAGAGGCCCGCTACGAGCAACAGCCTTTTCGGTTTGAGCGGGTTGAAGGCAGTACGATCCGCTGCTTGATTACAAGCGAACATCGCTTTCGTCGAATCGACAATGAGCGCCTTTGCTGGGAAGTATTGATCGACCAGCGGTCGGTGGCCTCAGGAGACATCGAGTTAGACCTCGAACCCGGTGCGAGCGCAGAGGTGGACACGGGAATCAGCATCCCCGAGCACGGCAATCTTGTGCTCCTTAACTTACGGGTGGAGATGATTGCAGGCACCGATTGGGCCAGTGCTGGTCATTGTCTGGCCAAGCATCAATGGGTGCTGAGAGATCAGGTAATAGCTATACCCGAGGTGGATGAGCTGCCGGAGTTTGTGGAGACCGATGCCGAGTGGCTGATCACGGCAGCCAAAAGCAAGTGGCGACTCGATAAGAGCACCGGTAACGTGAGCCACTGGTCGATCGACGGTATCGATCAGCTAGCGGCACCCATCGCGGACAGTTTCGTTCGCGCACCGCTCGATAATGATATCGGCGTTAGTCAGGCTGATTTTCCCGACCCCAATGCCTGGCAGGTGCGTTGGGAGGAGGCCGGATTATGGTCGATGCAATGCGAGCTCGAGTCCCTCGATGTTGATGCGCGGTCAGCCAGCGTCATAAGTCAGCATCGCTATCTTTACGACGGACAAGTTATCATCAAGGTGATATACCGAATGCGCTTCTCGGGAGATGGGGGTCTGCACATCGAGCAGGAAACTTTCCTCGATGAAACCTTGCCGCCGATGCCGCGAATAGGGCTGGTACTCGAACTCTCGGAGTCAGTGAGCGCATCTATTAAAACCATCAGCTGGCAGGGGCGAGGGCCCCATGAGAATTACCCTGACCGCAAGCGCTCCGCACAGATTGGATCCTGGTGCTTACCAATTTCTGATATGCACACGCCCTATATTTTTCCCAGCGACAATGGTCTTCGCAGTGATTGTCGACGTCTCGATCTCAACCAGTTTGGGGTAAGCGGTGACTTTCATTTCAGCGTGTCGCCCTTCGGGCAGGCTCAGTTACGTCAAGCCCGGCATAGCCATGAGCTTACTGACAACAAACGACTGTTTGTCTATCTCGACGGTTTTCATATGGGTGTGGGTGGTGATGACTCCTGGACACCGAGTGTGAAGCCAGCGTTCCGACTCACCGAAAAGCATTATCGATGGTCGGTTTCCCTGGTGCCGAGTCGGTGAATGGCGCTTTATGGTATGGGTTGTCATCAATAGTCGCGGGGTAGACAGGCGACGCTATGACTAGGATAGTATTCCCACAGCAATACAAGGTTGGTGTGAAAGCGAGATGATCGAATACCACAATCCCAGTGCGGCCGTTAGCGTCGAGCCTGTCCCTTACGATTTGTCTGTTCCGGTGGACGGGGATAGCAAGACACGCATTGGCCTACTCGCCAACGGCTTTCCTGATTCGGTTGAGTTTCTTAATGAGATTGGCGCGGCGATCGAGGCCTTGAAACCGGGAATTTCGATTGTTGCCTACAACAAGCGCAATGCCACCATGCCAGCCAGCGAGCAGTTGCTGGGGGAAATTGGCGGTGAATGCGTCGGGGTCATCGGCGCCTACGGGCACTGAGGCTCCTGCACTACCGGCACCGTGCGTGACGGCATCAATCTAGCCAAGATGGGCGTTCCCTCGGTGGCATTGGTCACCGAGGAGTTTTGGCCGCAGGGAGACTTTGTCGCCGAATCCCTGGGTATGCCTGATGTGCCTCGAGTTCAATTGCCCCATCCTGTCGCTGGCAGCGGCATTGCGCGCTTGCGCGAAGTGGCAGAAAGCATCGCGCCCCAAATCATCCGTGCTCTAGAGGGCGATGGTGACTGAATTCCTGTCGGCGCAAGACGAGGCCGAAGCGCTCGAGGCATTGCATCGCGACGGTTGTACCGATGGTTTGCCCGTTATCATCCCGACTCCTGAGCGGGTGTCGAGGATGGTGCTGGCGTCAGGTATCGAAGGCGATATGGTGCTCGGTACGATGGGACCCGGTCACGGGGTGGCCACTATCGAGAAAGTAGCAGTGGCGGCAGTCATGGCGGGCTGCTTGCCCGATTACATGCCCGTGGTAGTTGCTGCGGTAAAGGCTGTTATCGATCCACGGTTCGATCTCACCGAGATGCAGGCCACAACGCACTGCACGGCGCCGCTGGTATTGGTCAATGGTCCCGCTCGGCACAACTGCGGTCCTATCGCTTCGGGCACGGGTGCACTGGGCCCCGGGCATCGCGCCAACGCCTCGATTGGTCGAGCGCTACGGCTAACGATGATTAACATCGGCAAGGCGCGGCCAGGTAGTTCCGATATGGCGTTGCTTGGACATCCAGGTAAGTTCACTTATTGCCTGGCGGAAGATGAGGAAAACAGCCCGTTTCCACCGATGCACGTCGATCTTGGGTTCGATGCTGATGACAGTGTGGTTACGGTGTTGGGTGCCGAGGCACCTCATTCGGTGTTATTTGCGGGCGACGGTGACGACCCTGATAGCTATAAAGTGTTGCTCGATTTGCTCGCTATGGCTCTCGCCAATGCCCCGAGTAATAACGCCATTCTCACCGGTGGGTCGGCAACAGTCGTACTCAATCCCGAGCACAGTCTGATTTTGCATAAGGCGGGACTGAGTCGTCAGCAGATTGCCAACGAACTCTATGAGCGTTGCTTCCTCGAGCCCGAGATGGTGAAACGTCTGATGCCAGCCTTCGCCGGTGAGAACCCATCTCGCCGCATGGCGTTCAAGGGTCCTGAACAGATCTTGATTCTGCAGGCGGGTGGCAGTGGCCTGTATTCGATGGTGATGCCCTCCTGGTCTGCGGGCACCCATTGCAATTCGGCGGTAAGCGTGAAAGTAGAGGCCGATAACTTCTGCGAAATACCGGGCTTGGCGGGGGGCTAAGTCAGGATTTAATCTGTCACCGAGTCACCGAGTCACCGAGTCACCGAGTCACCGAGTCACCGAGTCACCGAGTCACCGAGTCACCGAGTCACCGAGTCACCGAGTCACCGAGTCACCGAGTCACTGAGTCACCCATGTTCGCTGGGACGAGGTTCAACGTTGAATATGTTGCCCTCGCGTCGGTCATTCACCACCCAGGATGTTGCTAGATACTGAGGTCGTCGCGGTTATAGTCCTTCATATCGGCCCGTGCGGCATCATTCCACTCAAAGCTCAGGCCAGCTTCTTTAAAGGGTTGATACTCATAGGCTTGCTCTTCGGGGAAGCGCTCTTTGCGTGCCGCGATCGCGTACCCCAATACCTTTGATCTTCGGGCGATAATCGTCTCATCAAACACTTGAGCATCGCTGTGGATACCGCCGCCTTGCACGCCAAGAACCGACGAGCGTCGATGAAAGCCAAAATTCACAGTCAGGCGTGGCTCGAATCCGCTGTTGGGGAATGAGCCGTGCAAGGCCTGCCGATTACAGATCACCACATCGCCCCGACCGCAGACAAGAGGTACTGCACCTTTCAGTCGCTCACTATTTGAGTCGCTGACCAGTGACTTGATATCTAGCTTCCCGAGTCGATGACTACCGGGAAGTACCCAGACACCGTTCACAGCAGTGCTTCCATAGAGCTGTGCCATGAAATTAAAGCCGTGGATCCCTTCGTCAAAATCTTGGCTATCCCAATGGGTAACTCCATCCTGGTGCCAGGAAACAGCAGCCCCAATACCTGGCTCTTTGATAAACAGCGCTTCGTTGAAGGGAGCGAAGTCTTTGCCATTAATGGCTTCTGCCACTCTGAGTAATTCTGGGTGGGCATAGGTTCTTAGGCAGGCATCTGAAAACCGAAGCGAGCCCAACAAGATAAAGGGCGCAGCCGCAGGTGCCGCCTCCTTAGCCTCAGGCTCAAACATTTTTACCTGGTGTCGGCCATTGGCGAGCTCGGTGCCGCCGAGCGGATCACCAAGCGGCTTTGACCAGACCAGACTCGGTGTCAGCGAGTCGGCACCCATGGCAGGCCGTCCCTGGCTATCAACTTTACTCTCGGGGCCGGTCGGGAAAGTAGTCTTCATATGCTCGAGGTCGGCTTCGAGATCCTGACATTCTTCCTCCGAGAGCACACCGGTAAAGACGTAGAAGCCATACTTTGAGTAGGCGTCAAGAATCGACTGTACCAAGCGGCCTTGCTGGTCGAATTCGATAGGTCCGCGATTGTCGAGGTCGAGTGCGGCGCGCTGGCCGTCTTCTAGGTACTGCTTCATCGCCTCGGCGTCATGTCCATAATGCGCAGCACAGGCCTCGATAGATCTTGAAATGTCTTGCATAGTCTCCGCCTATTCTTGGTTTTCTACATGTTCACATGTCGATATAACGTGGGCTTCGGTATCCAGATGATTTCGCAACATTTGCCGGGCTATCCCACTTAGTTTTCAATGCGTCACTTGCACACTTATTAAGCTACCCTCGTGCTCGGAGATCGCAACCCGTTTATCGTGGTTAAGGTGCGTCTTGTCGATCCGGTGAGTTCTTGGATGCAGTTGCTATGGAACTTACTCAAATAAGAGTAGTGAAGAACGCATTGTTTCTTTCCCACCATCGCAACTCTCTGTACTTCCTAACGCCGATGAAATTGAAGTGCCGCGTTGCGTGCGAGATTGGCGTACACATCTATCTCGGAAGCAATGCTTGACGCGATCCCTTTAACAGGTGATCTTCGAGTGAGAATCGGAGGGTTTTATGAGCACTGACGAATGGAAAACAAGTGCCTGCATTCTTTGTGAATGCAATTGCGGCATTAAGGTTCAGACCGGCGGCAATGAGGGTCGCGAGATCGTTCGCATACGCGGTGATGAAGACCACCCCGCGTCCCAAGGGTACCTCTGTCAAAAAGCATCGGGCTTAAACCATTACCAAAACGGTAAGGACAGAATTACTCAACCCCTGAGACGACGTCCGGATGGCAGTTTTGAAGAGATCGACTGGGAAACAGCGTCACGGGAGATCATGACGCGATTCTCGGCCGTCAGAGATACTCACGGCGGCGATAAGATCTTTTATTACGGCGGCGGTGGTCAGGGCAACCATTTGCCTGGCGCTTATTCGAGTGCAACACGATCTGTTCTTGGAAGTACTTACCGATCGAGTGCTCTGGCGCAGGAAAAGACCGGTGAGTTCTGGGTGAATGGGCAAATGTTCGGCGCCATGGTCAAAGGCGATTTTCACCACTGCGATGTCGCTTTTTTCCTGGGGAAAAACCCCTGGCACACGCACGGCATACCTCGCGCCAGAGCGTTCTTGAAGGAGTTCAGTAAAGATCCTGCGAAAACCATGATCGTGGTCGACCCGGTGTTAACCGAGAGCGCGAAAATGGCAGACATCCACTTGCGGGTGAAGCCCGGCACCGACGCCTGGATGCTCGCGGCAATGGTGGGTATGTTGGTGCAAGACCAGCGCTATGCGGCAGCCTGGGTCGATGAACACACACTGGGGCTGAAAGAAATAATTAATGCCTTCGGTGATATTCCGGTGGCGACTTATTGCGAGTACGCGGGACTAGAGGTCTCGCTGGTGCAGCGCGCCGTCGATGCAATCGTCAATGCTAAAGGTATGGCGATGTTCGAGGATCTCGGTGTCCAGATGAACCATCATTCGACGCTGATTAGTTACCTCGAAAAGCTGGTGTGGGTGCTCTGCGGCCATTTTGGTAAAGAGGGTGGTCAGTACATTCCGGCCTATCTGCAGAACATTGCGGGCAGTGGACGCAGTTCCCGGAAAACACCCGTAGTCAAAGCGCCAATTATCAGCGGTATGGTGCCCTGTAATGTGATTGCGGATGAGATTCTTACCGACCATCCCGACCGGTATCGAGCCATGCTGGTAGAGTCGGCGAACCCAGTACACTCGCTGGCTGACAGCAACCGATTCCGTAGGGCGCTGAGGTCGCTCGATCTGGTGGTCGTGATTGATATTGCAATGACCGAGACCGCGCGTGAGGCGGACTATGTGTTGCCGGCGTCCACCCAGTATGAAAAGTGGGAGGCCACCTTCTTTAACTTTGAATACCCCGATAATTACTTCCACCTCAGAAAGCCATTGTTTGAACCTCAGGGTGAGGCTCTGTCTGAGGCGGAAATCCACGCGAGGCTGGTCGAGGCTGCTGGTCTAATGCCTACCGATTTGGTGTCCGAGCTCCGATCACTGCTCAAAGAGCACGGTCGTCAGGCCTTTCGCGAGCGGATGATGCAGGCGATGTCCGAGGACGGTGTGGTTGCAAAACTGGCGCCTGTAATTCTTTACAGGACGCTTGGAGAATCGCTCCCTGAGGGTGCGGCTGAGGGCGCGGTGATGTGGCCTCTAACGCTTGGCTTTGCTATGCGAGATAGCGAAAGCTTGGCACGAGCAGGTTATAGCGGAGACCCGCTTGAGCAGGCTGATCAATTATTCGATGCGATTATCTCGCAACATTCAGGTGTGGTGTTCTCTCGCGATACGATCGAAGCCTCATGGGAGCGACTCGGCAATGACGGGCGAGTCCAACTAGTCATTCCTTCATTGCTACAAGAGTTGAAGGTGTTAGAGACAGGCCCTGCCGATCGTGCCTCTAGCGAGTTCCCGTTTGCCTTGAGTGCTGGTGAACGTCGCGACTATACGGCGAACACGATCTATCGAGACTTCGGTTGGCGTCGGAAAGATCCCGACGGTTCACTCCGGATCTCGCCTGATGATGCCATGGCGATTGGGCTCGAAACGGGCGATCAAGTCCGAATCACGACGGCCGTTGGTTCAGCGCTCGCGCTTGTCGAAGTCACCGATCGGATGATGCCCGGGCATGTGTCGATACCCAATGGCTTTGGGCTCGATAACGAGGATGGCACGCGGTCCGGTGTCGCGCCTAATGAGCTAACCTCTGTGGCCGATTGCGATAAATTTGCAGGCACGCCGCATCATAAGTTTGTGCCAGCGAAGATCGAAGCGGTGGCTTAGTCGCCGCTTAGCGCTCTTTAAGTTGCGTTAGAGGCCAAGGTCTAAACGCATTGGTTCGCGTAAGCGGTCTTGGCTAGTAGGTCCTTCCATTAGCAGTTAGTGATCGCTGATACTTAGCAGACATTCGGGTTTTTCAAGCAACGCAGGATAGACGAGCTCGTTAATCGCTGCTCGCTACTTCGCGATGCCATAGCTTCTTGGCAATAAGTATTACTCCGACTTGCAGGCCCAAAACAACGATTACCACGCCTTGCCATTGGCTTACCGCTGCTAGCCAAAGTCCCACCACGCAGAGCCCGCCATTGCATAGCGCATACGGTAATTGGGTCTTGAAGTGGTCGATAGGTTCGACACCCGCACCGGCAGAGGCGAGTAACGTGGTCTCCGAAATGGGGGACGCGTGATCACCGAAAAGTCCCCCTGATAATACAGCGGCAATACTCAGTGCGAGAGAGGCTTCAACAGACACGGCGGCCGGTAGGGCTAGAGGAAATAACAAAGCGAAGGTGCCCCATGAGGATCCCGTTGCAAAGGAGACCAGGCAAGCGACCAAAAAGATTAAGAGCGGTAAATGCTCCGCGCTAATCGACCCAGCCACCCAGTTGGCAACATAGGCATCGGCGCCGAGCAGACCCAGAATATCGCTCATCGACCAAGCGAGCAGTAGCATTACTGCAATAGGCATCATCCGCCCCATACCCTCGATATAAATGGAAACACTCGAGAGAAAATGATGGGTTTTGTAGTAGAGCAGTAAAGCGACAAGAGAGAGGGTGGCAGTGAAGTACGCTGCCGATAGCCCGGCTCTAAATTGGCTGCCGCTAATCCTCTCGAATGGGAAGCCGAGTGGCACAAGTGTCCATAACAATGTCGCACCTAAAACGAGCAGTGGCAGCCAAATAAACGAGGCCCGCGCGGAGTCCTGAGTGTCGATCACCAAAGTGTCAGGTCTTTCATCGCTCGGGAATGCTAAGGGCGACTTGTTATCAGCCTCTCGCATCAGTCGAAAGTCGTAGCCGATGATTGCGGTGAGTGGAATGGCCGCGAGCGTTAGCCAAGCATAGAGTTGATAGGGTAGGGCGCTCAACAGGAGCTCGTAATCGCTGGACCCTAAGCCGAGACTCTCAACTTGTTGGTTGAGCAAGCTCATGATGTACACCCCCCACCCGATGAACGGCACGAGGATGGCTACTGGAGCGGCCGTCGCATCGATGACGTATGCAAGCTTTTGACGCGAGAGACCGATGCGATCGAACAGAGCTCTGAAGGCCGGCCCCACGATCAGCGGCGTGCCAAGGTCAGAGAAGAAAATGACGATCCCAGAGCTCCAAGCAGAGATCTGGGTTCGGCTTTTTGACCCAAGCGTGCTGGCGAGGCTCTTTGCAAATGCGTAGCCGCCCCCGCTTCGTTCCATAAGCGCAACAAACCCGCCAATAACAGCCAGCAATATAAGAACGGCTGCGTTGTACTCATCGGCAAGCTGAGGGACGAGATGTTCACTCATCAGGCGCGTCAAGCTCTCGATCGGCGCGGGGCCAGTCAGCATCAAGACACCCGTGTATAAGCCCACGAAAAGCCCAAGAATCACTTGTCTTGTCCCGACCGAAATGATCAAGGCGAGGACAATGGGGGCTAGACTTAAAAGAGTGGGTGCATCGGACATCTAATCACCCTGACCGACTCTTAGACGCTTGGCAATATTACTTTGTAAGGCAACCGGCGCAGGCTCTTTGAAGTAGCTCGGCATCAAGACCTAATCCCAAAAGCTGGATCGGCTACTGACTTAGCCCGCGTTCGGTAACGAGATAGGCCGCAAAGCTTCCCAACCAATGACTCCCCATGTAGTGCATATCGCCAAGGACAGCATCTAACCCGGCAGCTTCGTGTTTATCGGCGATGTTTTGCAGCGCATCAACTCTGGCGTCGTTATTGGGTAGGCCGCTGATAATGCCTTCTAGCATCCAGGCGCGACTGGTATTGAGTCCATCGAGGTGCGCGAGCTTGCCATCGGTCTTGTCGGTCACCGTGGCGGGATCAAGCCAAGCGCTTTGCGTCTGACTGGTGAGATCGGGGAAAAATTCGGTCAACCAATCAGCATATTGACGCTCGTTCATGACGCGGCGCATGAGGTCTGCTTCGGCTAAGCAAGGCGAGAGAAAGTCCTGTCCCGAGGGCTCGTAGTTAAGCGGGCAATCTCGATCGTCACCATAAAGAGCTTTGATGCGGGTGGTCAGCAAAGACTCAAACGCCGTATCGCCAGCGACTCGACTCCAATCGAGCATAAGCCCGAAGGCGAAGGCGGTCTGGCTGTGTTCACCGGTGCGGATGGGATGGGTGAGTTTCGGCAGCCAATCACTCATCTTAGCTACAGCCAGCGATTCTAGGGGCAGCAAGTGATCGAGCCAGGTCTTGGCTTTGGGGAACGAGGCCTGCCGCAGTTCTGCCGTCAATTGCAGAAGCCAGGCAATACCATAGGGGCGCTCGAATGATTTCATGCCTTCTCGCCCATAACTGCGCAGTTCGCCGGCGACGTTATCGGCGGTAAAGCTTTGGTTTAGTTTTGAGACGATGGCTTCTCGATCTACCTTGTCGGGACTGGTGTTGAGCATTCGAACCAATAGCCAGTGCCCGTGCACCGAGGAGTGCCAGTCGAAGCAACCATAAAAAACGGGGTAGAGCTCGCGCGGTGGTTTTAGATCGGCATCGCTGGTCATGTAATGCGCGATTTTATTGCTGTATTCCTTGTGGATGCAGTCCATGGCGAGCCCTGCAAACACCACCTCGTAAGATGGGGTTTGTCCCGGGCCTTCATAAGGCTGATCACCTTCAGCGTGACAGGAAACAGTTAGAAGAACGCTAGCAGCTGACAACAGTATTTTTCTTATCATGGTTTCGATCGCACCTTTTCGCCTTCTTCATGAGCTTACTCGAACTTGATAGGTGTAAACCAATACCGGCGCCAGAGAGGTTATTTGAAATATTGCTAGTTGCATTGCCTCGGACTGCGCACAATCAATTGCATATCTCCTTTTTACTAATGATCTTTTAAGTCAGGCGCTTTGATCTCTTGGCCTGCGAGACCCGCTCGATCAAACAGTATGTGGACTATCTCCGTGTAGACGAGACGCATTGAACTGGTGTTGGCGCGATCTAAGCGCTACGGTAGTGGCAGACAATAATATTAGGGCCTGTTTGTATGTTCATAGTGAAAAGACTTTGCTTCCTCGTCAGTGTGATGGGTTTATCTCTAGTGGCGTTAGGCGCAAAAGCTGATGACTCCGAGCGTCGAGCCGTCATGGTGCCCGATGCGGGTACCTACTCGCGCAGCATTGCCACCGATGTTCCCGAGGCGCAGCAGTTCTTCGACCAGGGTTTGCGTTTGGCATGGGGTTTTTACTTCCCCGAGTCGATCGCGTCTTATCAGGAGGCATCGCGCCTCGATCCGGGCAACCCTATGCCGTATTGGGGTATCGCTCACGCAGCAGGCCCGAATCCCAATTCTCGCTATGCGCGTATGCCCGATGATCCTCAGGGTGCCGGGCTTGCCGCTATAGAGGCAGCTATCGAGAGAATCGATCGCGCGACGCCTATCGAGGCAAAATTGATACGAGCCATGCATGTCCTCTATGACGCCAACAGCATCCCAGATCCCAGCGAGCGTGATCAGGTCTATTTGGCAGCCATGCGCTCATTGAACAAGGAATATCCCGATGATCCCGATATCACGGCCTTGTATGCCGCGAGTTTTATGTCGATTCGGCGCTGGGATTACTGGGACAAATCCGGCCAACCCAAGGGTGAAACGCTTCAGGTGGCCGAGGCGCTCGAGCATATTATCGAGACCGGAGATTCTCATCCCGGTGTCTATCACTTGCACATTCACTTAATAGAGGCATCGCTCACACCCGAACGCGCGATGGTGTCAGCTGATGCGCTCGTAGCAACTTTGCCAATCGGCGGTCACGTAGTGCACATGCCCGCACACATCTTCATACGCGTTGGTGATTACCAGCGTGCCATTGATAACAATCAGCGCTCACTTGCTGTTGATAAGCGATTTGCAAAAGCCTGGGGTGATGCGCCGATGCCGAATATTGGCACCTATGGGTTGTCGCATCGGGTTCATGGGGGACACGCGCTCGACTTTGTTCGATATGCCGCCGGCATGCAGGGCAGTGCTGAACTGGCGATTGAATCGTCGTGGCAGATGGCCAATCAGATGAGGATGAACGGTACACCCAGAGGGCGCATGCAGAAGCGACTCGCTGCGCCCTGGATGACACTCAAAATTTTTGGTCGATGGGATGAGGTGTTGGCAATCGACACGCCTGAGTACTCGACGCCCTATCTCGATGGCATTCTTGCCTACGTGAAAGGTAGCGCTTTTGTCGCAAAAGGACAGATGGCTCAAGCTGAGACCAATCTTGAAACCATTCGCGCCTTGGCAGCCTCACCCGAGGTTGTGAAAAACCAGGCGGGTGCTAGCCCAACCGCGGAAATTCTTGCGCTGGCAGCTCACGGACTCGCGGGCGAAATTGCCTATGCGAAAGGTGATTACTTAGCGGCCGCGGATTCTTTTGAGCAAGGCGTCGCCGTTGAAGACACCAATAACTACACCGAGCCGCCCGATTGGCCGCAATCAATGCGTCTTTATCAGGGTGCTGCATTGCTCAAGGCAGGTGATTACGAGAAGGCCGAGGCAGTGTTTAGACGCGATTTGCAGTGGCATCAGAATAATGGTTGGTCTCTATACGGTCTCATGCGAGCGCTCGAGGCGCAGGGCAAGGCCGAGGCGGCGAGCGAGATTCGAAAGCAGTGGGAGCCGATCTGGGCAAATGCCGATGTCGAATTGTCGGCTCCTGTATTCTTGTAGCCATGTGGCGGGATGCCGGGTATTGCCGTTAGATGGAATTGCTAGTCTTTATGCAGGGTTGAGTGTCTTGTAACCCGCTTTACTAGGCTGGTTGTGTGAGGAGATTCAGATCAGTGAAAAGTCGTTTGAGCATGATGCTAATGAGCATCATGTGGTTGGTAGCGTGTACTGAGACATCGCTCGATGCTGAGCCTAGTTACGAATCCGTGGTTAAAGACGATGCTTTTCGGGCAACCATCGACTTGCCGCCGGGCGCAGCGTTTGTCGAACTCGATAAGGGCTTTACCTATTACGAGGCCGCAAATCTCGATACCTGCGATGACCCAACAGTTCTAGTACATGGCTTCTCCGTTCCTTCCTATATCTGGCGGCCCACATTTGAGTTTCTCAGTGATGCTGGCGCCTGTGTTGTGATGCTGGATTTGTATGGTCGCGGTTTCTCAGACAACCCGAATGTCGCTTACACCGATCACCTATTTGCCAATCAGGTGCTGCAGTTACTCGACTATTTATCGTTAGAGACAGCCACGTTGATCGGGCTTTCCAATGGGGGGCGCGTTGTCAGTCAGGTAGTGGGCCTCGCACCAGAGCGGGTCGAGCAACTGATTTATGTTGCCTCCTCGGGTTTTTGGGATGCGACCCGAGCTGAAGATGTTCAAGTGACCGCTGAAGAGATCGATACCTTGATAGCCTCCTACCCAGAACTACCAGCCGGGCAACTCAGTGACTTCAAATACCCCGATCGATTCCCGGACTGGGATGATCGTTATGCCGAGTTATTGGTTCATAAAGGCTTTGCGCGCGCGCTGATTTCGACGCGCAAGAATCACGATTCAACCGAACTCGATCGTATTCATTCCTGGCTTGAATCTGCCGATATTCCGGTCACGACGATTTGGGGTGATAGTGACACCGTGGTTGTTTTCGATGAATTCGCGGACAAACTCGAAAGGTTGTTACCAAAGAGAAACGAATACTTCGTATACGAGTCAGGGCATCTTCCTAACTTGGAAAACCCCGGTGAGTTCCAAGCGATTTTAAAGTCAACGCTGCCCGTTCTAAGCATGTAATGTTTGTTGGGTCGGACGCCTAGTTTGTTTGTTACGCTGCGCCCGCATTAAGCGGGGAGGCTATCCTCTACTGGCACTTTTAAGAGTCCGAGAACACAACTCGCGGGCGACTGAATAACGTGGCAGCGAAGGCCATCAATGCAAAAGCGAGCAGGAGAGTGCCCCCTGCGGAGTACAGTAGCCATTGAAGCGGTACGGCCTCACCCCTGACCAATTCGCCGATCAGCAGGTTCTGCGAAAACAGTGGTATCGGCATCATCGACGCCTCGGGTTTTACCGGGTTACTCATAAACATCAGCGTTGGAATCATGGGAATGAGCACCACGAGACCCATGTAAGACTGCGCTTCGCGGAAACTTTTGGCGTAGGTTGCTAGTACCGTGAGTAGTGCTGCCGCCATCAAAGCGACCGGCGCGACTACCAACAGAATGCCAACCATGGCTGCAACCCCTAAGCCCAGATCTACACCCAAGGCCGCGAGCGGTAGATAGGGTAGTGTGATGCGGAAAGCGAGTAGGGTGAGGACAAGCGAGGCCATTCCAAAAACACCGGTGGCGAGTAGTTTGCCCATCATGATCTGCCATCGAGGCACGGGATTGATCAGCAGGGGCTCAAGCGAACGTCGCTCTTTCTCACCCGCTGTCGTATCGATGGCGAGGTGCATGCCGCCCATGAAAGCGGTGATCATCAGGATGTACGGCAAAAACAGCATGATCAGCATACCGCGGCTTTGTGGTGTAGATAGATCGACATCACGGATAAGCAAGGGAGACATCACATTGGGTGATACACCGCGCATCTGCAATCGCAACATACCGATCTCCAGACTGTAGCCTCTGAGAAGGCGTTTCACCCGCGATGTTGGGATATCCGATTCTGGTCGTGATGGATCTATGATGACTTCGATCTCGGCGGGTCGACCGGCTCGCCATTGCTCACCAAATGTCTCGGGAATCCGGATGATCACTGGCTCCTTCTGACTCCTGACCAGTGCTTCGGGGTCCTCGGGAGCGGGTTTGACTACCATCCCTTGTTGTTCAAGATAGCGAGTCAGGTTGGGAGCTTGTTCAGCCCCTACGACCGGAACCTCGAGCACGCGCTCTGCGCGCTCGGTCTGAGCCGAGGTGCCGAGCCATGTCATACCAATCAGCAACACTGGGAACAAAATCGGTGCCAGCAGTAAGGAATTGAAGACCGCCTTGCGGTCGCGCAGGTTTTCACGAATTTCTTTCTTGAGTACGACTAGAATGCCCCTCATGCCATTAGTCCCTCTTCCGAACCAATGAGTTGCACAAAGGCATCTTCGATGGTGTCGCAGCCGCTCCGGCTGATCAGTTCATCAACCGTCCCCATCGCCGCCACCTTGCCTTTGGCAATGATGACGATGCGATCACACAGCGCCGCGACTTCTTGCATGATGTGAGTAGACAGCACCACTGACTGGCCATTCTCCTTGAGGCTTCGAATGTATTCCCGAAGCGCTCGGGTGCTCATGACATCGAGACCGTTGGTCGGCTCGTCCATGAGCACGGTCTGAGGCTGATGCACCATGGCTCGAGCAATCGCCACTTTCACGCGTTGACCCTGAGAAAACCCCTCGGTCTTTCGATCGATAAATTCGCCCATATCGAGCGTGGTAGCGAGCGATTCGATTCGCTCCTCCATGGTTGGTTTGGATAAATTATGGAGCTCACCAAAGTACTGGATGTTCTCGCGCGCGGTGAGTCGGTTGTACAAGCCTCGGCTATCGGGCACGACACCCAGTGTCGTTTTTATCGCCATTGCGTCCTTGGTGGGGTCGAGGCCATCGATTCGAATGTCACCCTCATCTGGCGGCAATAGCGAGTAGAGCATGCGCAAAGTCGTTGTTTTACCCGCGCCATTGGGGCCAAGGAGGCCGGTGATCTCACCGTCGCGCGCTTCGAATGTCATGCCGTTCACTGCCTTTACCTTGCCGAACGACTTATGCAAATTTTTGACCTCAATCATGGGTTGGGTCCTAGTAGGCTGGTAAAGAAGGGAGATGCTTCAATCTTCTCAACACAGGTAATATCGACCTCTTCAGTCGATCCCGCGTCGATAAAGTTTGTGGTGACTTTTTTGAGGCAAGGATGCTTCATGACCGAGTGTGACTGACCGCGCGCCACCAAATTCAAATGGTTGCTATAAGAAGCGGCCGCCTGCTCGGCGTAATGAGGGGGTGTCACAGGGTCTCTTTCACCAGAGAGCAGTAGCACTGGCAAATCCGATGCCACTGGACTATGGAAGTCGTCAGCAACCTCACCGCGTGGCCATAGCTCGCATTGCGTTGTTATCGCTTCGAGGAAAATATTGCCGAGTAGCGTGTCGCTGTGGTCAGCCTCCGTGTCAATGAAGGGATAGTCCTCGCTGCACATTACTGAGAGCTCCATACCGCGGGCGAACTGGTCGGTAAGACTATTCATCACCATCAGTGCCTGCGCCGCAAGTCTATCGAGAGAACCTACTGCAATGGCTTCGTCAATCAAAATCGGAAGCATGGCCTGGGTTTCGCTGGCGTAGCTCAAAAAGCGAATGGCCACAGCCAGTGTGTCGGCACTCATTCGGATCTCGCGATCTTCGCCTGTAATGGGGTCAGGAATCGTCACCCAGCGCGCTTCCTCGCGAAGTTCAGCCGCCAGCGCATTGAGCTGATTTAAGCTATCGCCAAACTGTACATTGCACTCTTGATCGTCATAGCAATCGCTGAAAACCGTCTCGAGCGCGGCATCGAGCATTATTGAATGCTCTTGACCCAAAGCGAGCTGCATCGGTACCACGCTGTCGAGTACCACAGTGCGGACGGTATCCGGGTACTTCCTAAGGTAGACCTGAGCGGCGCGGGTACCATACGACACGCCCATGAGATTGATTCGCTCATACCCCATAGCCTCTCGAACGCGGTTGTAGTCGGTCATCGCTATATCTGTGGTGTAGAAACGTGGATCAGCATCGAGTTGATCGCGGCAGATTGTGGTTTGTTCCGCCACATACTCAAGATCCAATGTGGCATTTAAATCCATGTCCTCATCGATTGGACAAGTAAGCTTGTTTGATTGGCCGGTGCCTCGCTGATCAATCATCACGATATCGCGTTTGTCGCGAATCTTATCGAGCGTGCCGCGGATCATGACCCAGGTTTCCGAGGCGGCTTGTCCTGGCCCGCCGGCAAAAAAGAAAACCGGATCTGGCTCGGGCTGCGTTGCGGTTGAGGGTGCAATGGCAACGTGAATCGGTATCTTCTTGCCGTCGGGGTCGTCAGGGTTTTCGGGTACCTCGATAAAGCCACAATCCGCTCGCGCGGTCGCGGGCGATCCCGGCATCGACAATACGCAGTTCTCAAATTCGATGGTATTGTTGTCTGGTTGGGCCTGAGCCTGCCATGACAATATGACCAGCCCGACAGCGGCTAATGCTGTTACTGGTCGAGTCAGCAGGGTAAGAGAGCTCCCCAACAGAAATGATCTATGGCCGTTGATGGTTAAAAAGTTTGGCTTGTGGGTTGGCATGGGTGAGGCCTGAACCGTCTGGCATTTGTCCAACCATAGCCCGCAAAAGATTTTTTTCCAAATTTTCTTGGTGAGACCTGAGTCGTTAGCGCCGCCGTGAGTTCCGAGCTTCCGGCTGTGGCTAGCCATCGCCGACGGCTGATCCGGGTATCGGTCTGGTTCAGGGAGCGAGGTGCCACTGAGCAACCAGTGATCGTAGAACACTGGCAAAAGCGATGGGTTCGTCGAGCATGAGATGGTGGCGTGCGCCCGGAATGCCAATAATCGGCATGTCGACCGCGCCTTTCTCTCGTAAATAAGCCGCAGAGTCATCGTCGAATAGCTTGCTGTCTTGACCGTAGACCACGGCTTTGCGCCCGGGTGCTGCCACGATGGCTTCGGCTTGATACACGATGCGGTCGGTAACACCAAAATCACTGTCAAAGACGCTGGTGTCGAATTTCCAGGTCCAGCCATCTTCGACTTGTTTGAGCGAATGATAGGCCATGTACTCGTTGAGGTAGGGCACAGACACTGCTTGTGGTGGCGATAGCACGAATCGTTCGCGGGCCGATGCGTAGTCTGGGTAAATTCGGTTGGGGCGACTGCGATCAGAGCGCAACGGTTTACCATTCGAAAAATGCGCTTTTAGTCGCTCAAGACGCAACACCATTAGATCGCAGATGATAAGACCAGCGAACCGCTCATGGTGATGGTTCATCGCGCTGATACCCACATGCCCACCGTAAGAGTGAGCGATTACGATGGGTTTTTGCTCGTGACTAAAGAGGCCTGTAGCCTCCGCCACATCGACTACTTCCTGAGCCCGTACGGTATCCGGATAGGATTCACGTGCTTGGGAATCTCCCATGCCCGAGAGGTCGTAGGCGACGACATGGTAGTGCTCCGCTAGAAACGGTGCGATGAAAGCAAAGCATCGTGCGTGCGCCAGAAAGCCATGCATTAACAGTAGCGGCGGATTGGCGGGAGTGCCCCAGCGAAAATAATGGATGTCACAGCCATCCGATGTGACCCAGCCCTCTTCTCTGGGCACTTCCATAGCGCTCAAAAACCAAGCGGGTGGAGATTCACTGGACTCGGGAAGTTCCTGTGAAAGGTCGATGGTTTGTGTGACTTCAGTGTTCATAAGGTATGCGGTTTCAAACTTTGTCGCTGTGCCCCTTCTACCCATCAATCAGCGGCTCGGTTCAGAGCAGGCTGTTTAAAAGCGTGACAAATTGATGCAGGCGAACGCGAATGGGGCGGCGATGCTAATCGCTATTGGAGAAAATAGCTTTAATTTTTCGCAGGTCTTTCAGGTCTTTCAGGTCTTTCAGGTCTTTCAGGTCTTTTAGGTTTTGCAGCTGTGTTGTTTCAAGTTCTTAAAGAGTACCTGTCTGAAAGATCGATAGATCCCCAGGATACGCTGACTCCCTGACTGGTTTTAAAGCAACGGGAAAGGCTTCATAGTGCGTACAAATACCGTCGAAGTGATGGAGCCAATAATAATGAACCGATTGATTCAGGTGCTTGTT
Source organism: Halieaceae bacterium MED-G27 (assembly GCA_002456975.1). Classification (GTDB taxonomy): domain Bacteria; phylum Pseudomonadota; class Gammaproteobacteria; order Pseudomonadales; family Halieaceae; genus Luminiphilus. The sequence goes on along the minus strand of NTKA01000009.1, from coordinate 9,111 downwards.
GCGCTGCTAAGTGTCGCCGCGGTAACAGCGATCATTTTCACTCGCGATGGTCACCTGGTTACTCCCACCGGTGAAGGATCGGTAAGCTTGGACTCCGGTGAGTACGAAGTGTTTCCACTACCCGATTACGCACTGGCGCAGGTTTCAGAGGACTACAAAAGCTATTTTGTGGAGGTTGAGCCCGGCATAAAGGTGCATGTGCTCGAGGTTGGGTCTGGCTACCCGATTTACCTTCAACATGGCAATCCAACCTCAGGTTTCCTCAATCGAAAGATTGTTGAAGCGTTACCGACCGATCGTGTGAGGTTGATCATGCCCACCCTCATCGGTTTGGGCTTTTCGAGCAAAGTGCCGGTGAGTGATCACACCATGGAAAACCATGTCCGTTGGATGAACAAGGTGCTAACTGAGTTGGATATTGAAGAGACTCTTTATGTCGGCCAGGACTGGGGCGGTCCGATCGGCATGGGTGCTCTGGCAGAGTCACCCGATTTACTCAAGGGGGCGGTTATTCTGAACACCGGATTCACCGCGCCTACCGAGGACATGGAGCTTTCCTCAGCTCACGCTATGGTACGGACGCCTGTAGTTGGTGAGCTGCTATTAAGCGTGGCGTTTTCTATTTTTGAATCCCTACCTCTCATGCAGGGTGACCCCAACTCAATTCCACCTGCAATTCAATCGCTGTACGGGGACCCTGTGAAAGAGAGCGGCAATAGCAAAGCACCACTGGCACTGATGCGCATGGTGCCCGATGGCTTGGATCATCCCAGCGTTCCTGCACAACGTAAGGTTGAGCAATATGTCAGAGATCTCGATATTCCCGCTGAGATTATTTGGGGAATGAATGACCCGATCTTGGCTAAGGGTCTACCGATGATGAAGTCGCTATTCCCCGAGGCGCCAGTGTTGGAGACCGACGCTGGGCACTTTCTTCAGGAGGAAGTGCCCGAGGAAATTGCGGCAGCACTGATGCGCGTACTTGCAGTCGTTCAAGGCGCATCATTAGACTCGAACGTTGAGGCCGGCGGTGAAGCGTAAGATTATCTTCATTTTGTAGCTTAGTTGGAGTCTTTAACTTATGAGTGATGTTCCGGTGTACATGGTGGTGAACCTACAGGTCTCTGATGCTGCTACCTATCGAGTCTATGAGAAGGGTTTTTTCCCTCTGCTAAAACGATACGGTGGCCAGTTTATTACCTTTGACGATCAGCCTGACACTCTAGAGGGCGAGGCGCCCAGAGAAGGGCGAATGATCATTTTTCAGTTCCCATCGGAGGCACAGGCGCGGGCTTGGTACGCGGACGAGGAATATCAAGCCCTATCGAATCACCGACGAAAGGGCACAAAGCTCGAGTTTTTGACGATGGTGCGGGGCATGCCTCCCAGATAAGTCGCGGGTCTGTCAGCCCGCCTATCGATCAGTGCGGGAGACTGAAGCAGCGAAGGAAGGACTGTCTTTGGTTAGTGATTAGACGGTCACGGGCGCAACGAAGGCAACCGCAACACTGTGTCATTCGGCGTTACCGAAGGCTACTCGACTATCAGCGTGCCTATCGTGAATTTGCCTTTGGTCTGGACACCCGCTTCCCCCATGGGTCTACCGACGGCAAGTGGCACATTGCCCACGTAGAGCGGAAAACTTCCCGGCTTGATCGGCACGAAACTCACTTTTGCAGATCCGATCTCATCGCATTCGATCGCATGGAATGTCAGGCCCTGCAGATGCACTTCAATGTCGCCAACCGTGACTAACCGCAAATGGGCGTTCCGTAAGAACTCTGAGAATTCGACTCGCCAGCCAGTGAGATCATCTCGGACATCGGGGCAGGCGATATTGAGCCGATAATAATTACCTGATAGAAGAGTGATATCGGTGGGTTCCAGCTTCGGGCTGCCATCAGGGAGCGTGGTGATCGTTAGATCCACTTGATTGGGCGGATATTGCGCTAGGTTACCTAAAGACTCGGCTGAGGTTGGGTAAATCGGTGCTACTGCCAATAAAGTAAAACTGAATAAGAGTGCGATCTTTCTGATGATCATTTCATGACTCCGGAAGCCGTAACGCAGAAGTTTACAAGAGGTTAACTGATTCGATTCTGACCGACACCCATAGCGATGATCCTACTAAGTTCAGCAAGGCCGCGCCCGCTTTCGGCTCGTAGGTCATTGAAATAGGTTTGGGTCGCTTTAAGCGCTCTAAGGCTGTGAATGCCCGAATCCACAATGTCGTTTTGTTTTAGAAACAGCTCGATATCACGCGTCATTAAGAAAGTATCGACGCCGAGCGCGCGAAGCGCGTAAGGTCCCGTATTCCCGCCCAAGCGACTGCCGAACTTTTTGAGAAAAACCCAGAGCCCGATGACGTCATCTGCCGGCCAGTTGGCGATAAAATCACCGAAGCTGCGTTCTTCTCGCCGCTCGGTGTCATCGATCATCACAGCGTTCTGCAGAATCGTCCGCACTTTGGTGAAATTGCGAATAATGCCGGGATCGCTCGCTTTTCGCTCGAGCATGTCTTCCGGCATCATGAGCAAGCGCTCGATATCAAAGTCCCAGAAAATCTCCTCGAACTTAGGCCATTTTTTATCGACCACTCGCCAGACGAATCCCGACTGAAATACCTTACGCGTGAATTCGGCCAGATACCGATCTGAGCCTTTTGAGGCGAGCTCCGAGTGCGTCGCGACACTAGGGAGGAGGGCCTCGAGGGCTGATTCCCCGCCTTTGCGCTCGCAGGCTCGATCGTAAATATCGCGAAAGCTAGGTTTTGCCACGATGAACAGCCTCGCTTGGTGGTTGATTGCGAGTCTCGCGAGAGCCAATGAAACACCCTACAACAATGAGGCCCGTTCCCACCAGCGTGCGGGCCGAGACTGCTTCTGCAAACACTAACCAGCCAAAGATGGCGGCCCAGATAAACGCAGTGTATTCGATATTAATAAGGCGCTGCGCTTCCGCTAGTCGGTAAGCCCGAGACATTAACAAAAGCGAGCCGACAGCGAGCAAAGCTGCCAACGCTGAGCCTATCCACTCATTAGTATTCGCGGGCCAAACTAGTGCAAAAGGAGCTGCAGCAAGCAACAGCAGCAGTACCATTATGTTTTGAAAGAATACAATCTCTGGGGGTTCCGCGATTAATGCCTGCATTCGCTGCAATATAAGGTTAAGCGCATATAGCAGCGCGAAGACAAGCACGGCAGAAATTCCGAGTAAATCGGTCCTTGGCCCAATGGAGAGAACTTCTCCTCCAACCACCACGAGCACACCGCCGAAGCCCAAAATCGCAGCCAACGTTGCTGTGCTGTCGATGTGTTCACCCAGTAGAGGACGGGCCAGAAAAAGCGCGATGATCGGTGCCAGGAACGTGAGCCCGACAGCTTGTGCCAACGGGATTCTGGTTAAGCCAAAAAAAAGCAGGTATAGCATGACAGTCGCTAGCACAGCTCGCGCGATATGCAGATGCCAGCCGCGCCGACTGATGGGCGTGGTTTTCTGCTTCAAAGTCGGCAAGTAAATGGCCAGCGCTAACGTACTACCGACAACCATTCGCCAAAACATTGCGCTGTAAACACCCATCGCCATCGACTGTGCTTTCATCACAACGTCCATCATCGAGAATGTCATGACGCCAGCAATAGCGAGCAACACGGGGAAATAATGGTTTTGTTTCACCGACACTTGAATTAAATCGACCTAATTAAAGCAACCCAAAGAGTATGGCTGCGAAGTAAAGTGTATCGACTTGCTACGTTTAGAAGACGGCGGTGGTCTAGGTCTTGATCGCCTTGCCCGGTGATGAAGTTTGTGAAGCAATCAGGGCGATGAGTCTTCTAAATCACGATTCCGCATAAGGCGCAGGGCTGACATCCAAATAGCTACTTCTTTCGTTGTGCTCGGGGGAGTGACTGATGCCTGCGCATTGTCACCGATGCCATCGCCATCGCTGTCAGCCCATTCACTGGGGTCCTGCGGAAAGACGTCGATCACATCTGCTACACCATCGCCGTCGTCATCGCTGTCTTCATTGTTGCCGATGCCATCGCCATCAGTATCAAGGGATTCATTGGGGTCCAGTGGGAGGTCATCATCGGGATCGACAACCCCGTCTCCGTCCGAATCCTCTGAGGCACTTTTGGCGGCAAAAATCCGAACATAGTCCACCACCATCCGCTGTGGAAAAGAGGTGCTGTCGTTGGGATACCCCGGCCATCGACCACCCACAGCGATATTAAAGATCAGAAAGAACGGGAGGCGGAACGCGTCGAAGTCGCGCTCGCTAGTTAAAGAAAAGCTGTAATACTGAACATCGTCCACCAACCAACGGACTCTGTCAGGTTCGCGAATCATACTGAAGACATGAAACCCGTCGCTAAACTCGCCACTCGGCAGTCGGTAGTCGCCACCCTGATAGGTGTGGGCATAGGGCGTGTTTAGCCCACCGACGTTCCAGTGCAGTGTCCCGTGGATTGTGTCTTCACGGCCCGAGCCACCGATCATTTCCATGATGTCGAGCTCGCCGGTGTAGGGCCAGCCGACTTCCCGAAAGTTAGCGCCCAGTGACCACAGTGCGGGCCAGATGCCCTGGCCCTTAGGAAGTGCAGCCCGAATATCGACTCGCCCGTAGGTGAATTCCACTTCACCCTCGGTCTTAATTCGGGTCGACGTGTAGTTTCTGTCCTCAAATTGCTGCTCTCGGGCCGTAATTACAAGGTGGCCATCTGCCAGCGTTGCTTTGTCTGATAAATAGTATTGCAACTCATCGTTGCCCCAACCCCAGCCGCCGATATCGAAATTCCAAGACCCCAGATCGATTTGATCTTGGTTGAATTCATCGGCCCAGACTTGCTTGAGCCCTGCGTAGTCGTTGGGTGAGGTGTTCTCAGCACCTTCGAGGTTCTCTAGGAGCAAAATGGGCCCACCCGTGCCTCGCTGGCTTGCTGCGGCCTCCGGTGTCATGCGCCAGACAATATCTTTGATATCAACATTGACCTCACCCAGTGCGGTAGGCCAGAGAACCAAGCCGGTATCGACAGCGGTGATATCGAGGCCGCGCGCTATGAGGTCATCGACGTTTAAAGTGATTTTTCGCCAATCCTCGCTTAGCACACCATTTAATCGAATATCGCCGGTACTACAGGGGTGGTTGCAATCGATCTTTACAGTGAGATCGGTGCTCGGCTCTGGCGATCGTGCATAGAACTCAACGACTCCGCCGGTGAAGGCGCTGAAATCCTGAGGTACTGAGGCTTTAAAATACACACCCGCAAGAATGCCGGTGCCAGGATATTGAAGGCGCAAAAACCGCTCGGTGCTATCGCCGAGCCAGCGCCAATTAACATTCGGACAGGCAGCGCCCGAGTCGTTAAAACAACTGTTGTAGTCATTCTGAGCATCGAATGCCGCGATGCCTCTGTCCCAAGTGGGGCCAATTTGTCCTTGGGCGGCGACCAATAACTCAGCTGCGATAGCGCTGTTGGCATGGAAAGAGAGGACTGCCCAAACTGCAAGTGTGGTAGCACGCTCCCAGAGTGCGGCGCTTATTTTTCTATTCTTCATGCTTTGACAGCCATCGCGCTCTGGATCACCAATACTACGATTCATGGTAACAGGCATCGACCCTATTCGGCGGGTCTCGCGGCGATACTGATCGTAAAAAAGAACCGCTTACCCGATCTTGAGGCTGTCTTGATTGATGGAAGAGACTGAGGTGCGCAGCGGCTGACAGTTGGAAGGTAATCAGCTAGGCGATAAACGGCTGCCCTTCAAGGGCCTGCGCAAAGGTGTAGACGCATAACGCTGCATAAGTCACCGAAAATACAACAATCGCAATGCGTTTGGCGGTTCGCTTCAGAATGTGAGGGAGCAGGAGTGTGAACATCGGAATTGCTTGCATCGCGTGAAGCCCAAAAAAGTGAGCGACTCTAAGGTCTCCGCCGTTATTCGACCAGTTGAATAACCACAAGCCGTTTGCATCGTTAGGCGCAGCGTCCACCCAATGGCTTTCCTGTCCACCAAGATAAGCGCCGAAGCCGCCACCAAGCGCCGCTGAGATACCGAGGCCCAACAAAATCGAGAGCACCAGCGGATCGCCGCGATCGGTGTGTTTCGCTATTAATATAGCTAACCACGCCAGCCCCACCGTCAACCAGATGGCGCCGATCCCCATCAGGGAATACATGATGCTGTGAAAGGGCGTGGACTTATTGAAATGCGACGTCTCGCCAAGCATAGCCTGAATCGCGATATAGGCCATTTCAAACGCGGCAACAAAGATTAGCGATGTCGCTATCGTGTGATGACGACCGGAGTTGAGTTGACCCACAGGAAGTAATCGCGCCATCAGTAACAGCGTTCCAAAATATACCGCCAGCGATAGTGAAAATTTGAATGGTTTCGACCACACGGACACGCCGTAAAGCAATCGATTATCGAGGTGAAGCGCGACGAAGAAGACAGCAGTCAGGGCGAAGAGAGTAAAAGTCGACTGAAACCATCTGGGCTGGATCGCCAGCAATGTCTTGGCAACATCGCTCGAATCAAAATCGTTGGCAGTTCGTGTCATAGGAGTCATCACTCGGTGCCATGCCTAATCCCAGTAGTGCGAGTACTTCGTTAGCTTGCTTTTGCATCATTGGTGGTTGTCACGAGACTGCGTTGCGCTCGCTTTCATTAGCCCCAATCAAGAGGGCAACCAGGCCCTTAGGTTCCTTCCACCCTTGGTGATTACTCTGGGTAGCTACGCGAATGCTTTGGTTTGGTTCGTTTTAGCGAGCTATTTCCAAGACCAGCGGCCAGTGGTCTGATACGCCACTGGCTTCGGGTAACTCGAAACGCTTGGGGGTCCCATCGCGGTTGCGTTGCGCCTTCGTTTGATTAGCCAGGTAGCTAGCGCTCATCTCCCATTTATCGCTGGCGCGCCAAAAGATCATATCGAGAAACGACCAATCGTCTTTGGGTGGATAATAACTGGTGCCGGGGCAGCCCTTACAGAGATCATGTGCGACCTGCCAAGTGGGTCTTACCCATCGTTCGAGCATATTTTTATTAGCATCTTCTTCTCGAGTGGTATTGAAGTCGCCGGCAGCAAAAACATCGCGATCTTCAGGCAGTCCACTGACTACGTTGTTAAGCGCGGTGTAAGCGCTCTCCCGCATCTCAGTTGGGTGAAACGGCGCGGGGAAATGAACAGCTAAGCCCGTTAGCAGATCGCCTGTGGGGAGCTTGAAGGTGGCCTCGAGAATAGGGCGCGTATCGCCGACACGTCGCTTTTGGGATTTGGGAAACTTAATCTCGTGGAGTTTGGCACCGACCGCCTGATACTTCGAAAGAAACGCGACATCAATACCCCGCCTGTCCTTGCCCTCGATCAGCACACCCGGTTGATACCCCAGGCCGCTCAGCTTTTCATTTCTTAAGCGCTCGAGAATCGAAAGATTTTCAATTTCCTGAAACGCAATAATGTCGGGGCCTTGTCCCTGATTTACCTGTTTGATGGAGTCTGCAATGACGTTGAGCTTTCTCTCGACTACTGCATCGTTCCAGTCCCAATAAAGACACTGATCACGCCATCGACGGACCTTAATTTGCTTGCACTTTTCGATGTGATTTTTAGACGTCTTACGAGCTACAGGTAGGTAGGTTTCGTCATTCTTACCCGCGTCATGATTGTTGTCGAAAAGGTTTTCGACATTAAAGGTCATGATGCTGATGGTTTCTCCCTGAGCCGGTAGCGCGACCCACGAGAGCAACAGAAGAAAAAAATATCGGTTTGCAATCTTGATCACGGTGCCCTCTTTGAGTGGGTTTCTTTAGCGGCGATTCTTAGAATCAACTGCTGGTAATGTAGTTCGCTGTTATTACAATTCAACAGCTGCTACTCGAGATCTGTTTATCAAAATGGGACTAGCGAAGTCGTCGCTGCTGGGCTAAGCCTAGTTTGAAGGCGAAATCCCTTATCAAGCTCAATTTGAAACCACCGATTAAAAGCTAGATCGTAAATATGCGGACAGTTCTCTAAGCCCCGCTTTGACTGTATCCAGGTCATTGGCGTAGCCGATTCGGGCATAGCCCTCCATATCGAAGGCATCACCCGGGGTCAGCATGATACCGGTTGTTTTCACCAGGTCGAGACAGAACTCACGCGACGATACCGGAATATCAAATTTCAGCATTGCCGTGGTGCCGGCTCGTGGCTTAACCCAGCTCACTTTCGGCTCGTTCGCTATCCATTCCTCGAGAACCGCCAGGTTGGTTCGGGTGATGTCACGGCTGCGCGCCAGAATCTGTTCGGCACTTTCCATGGCAATCGCTGCGAAGTGATCGTTGATCATGCCGACCGAGATCGTGTCGTAATCGCGATGGATGAGAATCGCTTCAGTGACCTCGGGAGGTGCTACCACCCAGCCTACCCGCAGTCCCGCAAGCGAGAAGGTTTTTGACATACCTGCGGTGCTAATGCCTTTGTCGTATAGGTCGGCCATAGAGGGGCTCTTGCCATCACCCATCTGTCCCGTACCCCGGTAAACCTCGTCGCACAACACATAGGCACCCACGGAATCGGCGATGTCGGCAATGGCCTCGAGCATAGGTTGTTCAATTAGCGCACCGGTCGGGTTGTTTGGGTTAGTCAGCGCAATGAGCTTGGTGTTCGGCTTCACCATTGCCCGCAGCTGGTCGAGGTCGGGCAGAAATCCGTCTTCAGATCGGAGCATCAATGTATTTACATCGGCTTGAATGCTCGCTGGGATGGAGTAGTGCTGCTGGTAAGTCGGCACCACTGACACGACATGATCATCGCGTTCTACCAGCGCTTTGTGGACGAGCATGTTCGCTGCAATGGTGCCATGGGTAATGATGATGTCATCGATCGACTGATTGGTATAAAGGGCAGCGATGGCGTTTCTGAGTCGCTCGGACCCGGTGATCGCACCGTAGGTGAGCTTCATATCCAGAAGCTCCGACAAATCTTCTTTAGTTCGTCCCGATAACGTGAGTAGCTCGTCGATGGTGATACTAGCGACGCAGGTCTCGGCAAGATTATAGGTACAGCGGTTTTCCCACTCGTTCATCCACATTTCTACCTTGAATGGTTCGATGAACATACCTGCT
>NTKA01000008.1 GCA_002456975.1 Halieaceae bacterium MED-G27 | reverse complement strand
TCACCGAATTGCGAGATAACCATGATAACACCTCTAGTGGTTGCCAATTGGAAGATGAGCATTGAGGCGCCCGAAATTCGCGAGTTTGTCGCGAGTTGGCGCGCCACCGCCGATGCCGCTGTGGATTGTGTAATAGCACCACCATTGGCTTATCTAGGGTTGCTATCACAGGTGCCCGGTATACAACTTGCCGGTCAAGACTGCTCTTCCGAAGCATCGGGTGCGTTTACGGGGGAGTGTTCGGCCGCGAGCCTGTTGGCGCTCGGTTGTCAATTTGGCATTGTCGGACACTCTGAGCGTCGCCAAAGACACGGCGAGACCGATGACATTATCGCGACCAAGGCGCAGCAGCTCGAGGCGGTGGGTTTGACCCCGATTATCTGTTTAGGGGAGTCGAGTCAGGAGCGCGAGGCGGGTGAGACGTTTGCTGTGATCGAGCGGCAGGTGAGGGCGGCGGTGCGGGGGCTTCATAGGGCACCGGTGTTTGCCTACGAGCCGATTTGGGCAATCGGTACTGGTTTGCCCGCAGAACCGAGCGACGCCGGCACCGTGCAGCAGGCTATCGCCAATGAGCTCAAATCAATATTTGGAAAAAAAGGCGATGGGCGTGTGCTTTATGGGGGCAGTGTAAAGCCGGAAAACACAGCCGAATTTATGTCCGAGCAGGGTATCGACGGATTGCTGGTGGGGGGCGCCTCGCTGACCGCCGAATCGTTCATGGATATTTGTCGTAACGCAGGGGGATAGGGTGTTGGCGTTAGATCAAAGACCTGTGCTAGTGAGTGCGGCTCAAGTAGTCGATCGGCTTGACGATGGATGGCGGGGGCTAGACCCAGCTGAAATTATTGCCGAAGCGGTTGAAAAAGCGATTGCGGTGTCAGGCGCGGCCGATAGGCTCAGGGAGATCATCGATAACGTCACTTTGACGCGCACCTTTGTCGACTCTGTGCCTGAGAAAATTCGTTATCACTTCGCACCATTTGGTTATAGCGACGGTCTGCCAATTTCCGTCGCGGATCACTTGGGGCTGACTGGGGTGACGCTTCAGTATGCGCAGGCTGGTGGGCAAAGTCCTCAGGAGCAGGTAGCGAAGTTAGCGCGCGCAGTTGCGCGGGGCGACTGTAGAGCTGCAGTGCTCTGCGGTGGCGAGGCAATAGGGACCATGCGGCACCATCAGCGCTCGGGCACTAGTGTGGACTGGAGTGAAAAGACCTCGGGCGATTTCGTTGATGATGGGATTGGTCTCGATGGCATGTTCGTGCCTTATCTTGCGCGTCACAAGGCGCTTGCACCGACCGATATCTATCCACTGTTCGAGCATGCGAAGCGGCATCAGCTGGGGGAGGATCGAGCAGCTTATCGACAGCGGCTCGGGCGCCTGCTGGCACGTCTCGCGGAAGTGGCTCGAGATAATCCCAATTCTATGTTTGCTATGTCGGCGTCGGCTGATGAGATCGGCACCGAGTCTGCCGGTAACCGCGTCATCACAGACCCTCACCTCAAATCCATGGTTGCGAAAGATGGGGTCAACCAAGCGGCAGCGGTGATCATCACGTCGTATCAACAGGCCAGAGAGTTAGGGCTGGCTGAACGCGCGGTATTTCTCAACGGCTACGGTATTGCTACTGAGACCGATGTGTTGAACCGACCCGAGCTCGGTGCCTCACCGGCGCTTCATTGGGCCTACGCGCAGGCGTTAAACACCTCTGGGGCATCGCTCGACGATATCGATGCTTTCGATCTCTATTCCTGTTTTCCGGTGGCCGTCATTGAAGCACTTGAGGCGTTAGGCTTGGATTGGGAGGACCCTCGACCTCTTACCCTGACTGGCGGGCTTCCGTTTTTTGGCGGACCTGGCAACAGCTACTCGCTACACGCGATCGCATCGGCAGTGGAGTGCATTCAGGCCAAAGAGCATCAGACCGTCATGGTGGGTGCCTTAGGTGGCAATCTGTCGAAACATGCCGTGGGTGTCTACTCGAGTGAGCCCAACGACTTCGATATTACTAATGAGCAGCCTACATTCGTGTCTAGTGGCGAGTCGGTTCAAGTTAATGAGTCGTACAGCGGCGTTGTCCGTGTCGAGACTTTTACTATTAAATCGGTGCCTGAGGGCGCGTGGATTATCGCTATTGGACGCGCTCTGGAGGATAATCGGCGTGTGGTGTCTGCGCGTGTTGCCAACGAAGACGACGTTTCTATGTTATTTCTCAACGGCGAACCTATTGGAGCTCGAATCATCGTAGAGCCAGTAGAGAACGAGAGCCATCATATTGTCGGGCTTGGCTGACAAACAATTAGTATTATTTACAGGGAGTTATAATGGATATTTCAGGTAAGGCTGCAGTGGTCACCGGGGGCGCTTCGGGTATCGGTCAAGCAGTCGCACGACGCATCGCCGCGGACGGCGGCAACGTAATTATTTTTGATCTCAACGAGTCGGCGGGTGCCACCATGGTTGAGGAGCTCGGCGCTGATCGCTGTCTGTTCGCACAGGTGAACGTGGCCGACGAAGCATCTGTCGAGGCTGGCGTTGAAGCAGGTGTTGCCAAATTTGGTGCGATCTATGCCGTTGTCAATTGTGCGGGTATCGCCAATGCCGCCCGAACCGTCGGTAGAGACGGTGCTTTCCCGCTCGATTTGTGGGACAAGGTCATCGCCGTCAACCTGACTGGTACCTTCAACGTAATCCGCTTGTGTGCGGTTCGCATGCAGCACAATGAGCCTGTCGATGAGCACATGGGGCGCGGCGTTATCATCAATACCGCATCGGTAGCCGCCTATGAGGGCCAGATGGGGCAAGCTGCCTACAGTGCGACCAAAGGTGGCATCGTGGGTATGACACTGCCAATCGCGCGTGATTTGTCCAAAAGCGGTATCCGCGTCAATACCATCGCTCCAGGTATGATCAACACGCCGTTGTTTGCGGGCTTGCCGCAGGCGTCGATTGATTCGCTCTCTGAGGCGGTGCTGTATCCGCAGCGCTTGGGTCAGCCTGAAGAGATCGCTAAGCTTGCTGCAGCGATCATCGATAATGATTACATCAACGGCGAGTGCATCCGTTTGGACGGCGGAATTCGAATGCAGCCCCGTTAAACACACACGCAACCCAATAAGGACAATACTATGAGCGAAGCAGCTGTTTTGACTGAGGTGGGTGATGGCGTTATGACCATCACAATCAATCGCCCAAATGCGAAGAATGCGGTCAACAAAGACGTGGCAGAAGGCATTGCGGCGGCATTGGATGCACTCGATGCTGACGACAACACCCACGTTGTGATCTTGACTGGAGCCGGAGGCACGTTCTGTTCGGGCATGGACTTAAAAGCGTTCGTGACGGGTGAAACTCCCTACGTCGCGGGCCGCGGTTTTGCCGGAATGGTAGAAAAATCCACCGACAAACCCATGATTGCAGCGGTTGAAGGTTATGCACTGGCGGGCGGCTGTGAATTGGCCATTACCTGTGACCTCATTGTCGCCGCAGACAACTCCATGTTCGGGGTTCCCGAAGTGAAACGAGGCTTGGCGGCGGCGGCGGGTGGTCTGGTGCGCTTGCCCCGGCAAATACCGAGTCGAGTTGCCATGGAAATGGCACTGACGGGCGATTTCATGAGTGCCGAGCGCGCCATGAGTGTGGGTTTGATCAATCAGATTGCCCCAGCTGGTGAGGCGCTTGCACAGGCGAAAGCGTTGGCCGCTAAAATCGCTGAAAACGGTCCGCTTGCCGTTAAGCGCAGTAAACAAGTGATCAAAGAGTCTATCGATTGGTCACAGGATGAAATGTTTGCAAACCAGCAGGAGATCACCAGCGCGGTTTTCTCGAGTGAAGATGCGATCGAGGGTGCGACGGCGTTTGCCGAGAAGCGCAAGCCCAATTGGAAGGGTCGTTAGTCTAAATCCGCCCGGCCTTAGGCCGGGCTTACTTTTTTTGGAACCCATGATCTGAGGTCGGTATGCGAGCCTTACTCACCGCGCTGTGCGCGGGATTTTTATTGTCGTGCTCTTCATCGGAGCGCTTTGCAGAGACGCCACCCATCGTTACCACCACGGGTGCGGTTCAAGCGGTTCAGGGCGGATTTGCCACCCACAAGTTCTACGACATCCCCTATGCCAAGGCACCGGTTGGGGCTCTTCGCTGGCGAGCGCCACAGCCGCTTCCTGCGAGCGATTCATTGCTGCCGCGTCTAGACGCGGAGCTGATGTGTCCGCAAGAGGCGAGCGAGGTGTCAGGCATTGAGGGTGACGCCATTGTTGGGGTTGAGGACTGCTTGTATCTCGATGTCTACGCGCCTTCTCAGGTCTCAGCTGCACTTCCCGTGATGTTTTGGATCCACGGTGGTGGCAATACCTCGGGCCGCAAGGGAACCTATGATTTTTCTCGCCTGGTGGCTGAGCAGAACGTCGTTGTTGTGGCCATCAATTATCGATTGGGTCCGCTGGGTTGGTTTCATCATCCTGCAGTGAATGGTGGCTCTGGTGCGATCGCAAACTTTGGCACCTTGGATATCATCGCAGCTTTGGGATGGGTACAGCAGAACATCGAATCATTTGGTGGGGACGCGGGTAATGTCACGATTTTTGGTGAGAGTGCAGGCGGACATAATGTCTTTACTCTGTTGGCAAGTCCGCTGAGCGAGGATTTATTCCACAAAGCTATCGCACAATCGGGGTACGTCAAGAGCATGAGTATGCGACAGGCGTTTAATCAGGAGCGAGAGTTTGAGCAGATCGATGCGGGGAGCTGGGAGCTTGCTGAGGCATTAGGCTACGACGGTGATGCCATTACGGCTGATGACTTTCGGTCAATTTCAAGCGATCTGCTGCTTGAGGTGTTCTACAACATAGACGTCGACCACATTTCTCCAGGGATTATTAATGACGGTATTGTGATCCCGACTGAGGGCTTTGCGAGTGCACTCAATAATCCGGCTTACGCAAAGAAGGGCGTGCCGGTGATGGCGGGATCGAATCGGGACGAGGTGACTCTTTGGCTGGGACTGAATCGCTATTTTGTGGACGTTTCTTACCCACTCACAAAGCTTGCACCTCCTAAAATCCGGCTGAAAAATAAGCCGGTTTATGACTTCTGGGTGCGACAGCGCTCCGAGGGCTGGAAGGCTGGTGGCGTAGATGGCCCGCTGATGGCATTGGAATCAGCCGGCTATGACTCGCTCTATGCCTATCGTTATGACTGGGATGAGCAGTACGATATTTTCCTGCTGAAGTTCTCTGAACTCTTCGGCGCGGCCCACGCGAGCGAAATTTCATTCATTCAGGGTGCTCCGATGTATGGCTCCATCGGAAGCTTCATGTACCCGGATACCGAATCGGCGGAACAAATGACCCAGACCATGATGCGAGCCTGGGGCAATTTTGCGAGAACAGGAGCGCCCGGCACTGTGGCGGGTGATCCCTGGCCCGCGTACAGCGCGGCCGCACCGCATTACATGGTGCTAGATGTCGGCGATAATGCGGGGCTTCGCTTTGGTGCCACCTCGGTTCAAACGGTGCTTAATGCTGTGGCTGATGATTCGTTGCTATCACCTGAGGAGCGCTGCATTCTCGCCTGGGAGCTCTCTACGGCCATTAACGATCCCAACTATGGTTTGTACCATCGCTGGAATAACGGTGAATGTGCCGATGTGGACGTTCGGGCTCTGCGCGAATCGATCGAGGCAGCACTCATCGAACAATACGGTAGTGCATCGGCGCTGTAAGCAATGAGTCGATTGATCGCCGTTGTCGGCTCGTCGGGAAGCGGTAAAACGACGATCGTAAACGCGCTAGTCGATTGCTTAGGAGATGACCGGTCTGGCGAGCCAGCCTGCACGGTGATTACAGTCGACGATTACTACCGGGATCTATCGCATCTGGCGTTCGAAGCGCGAGAGGTCGTAAATTTTGATCATCCCGATGCTATCGAGTTTACGTTATTGGCCGAGCATCTTGATGTTATCCGTTTAGGCAGACCGGTTGAATCGCCTTGCTACGACTTTACCCAACACACCCGCTTGCCGCAGACAAAGCATCTTGCAGCTGCGCCAATTGTCTTTGTCGAGGGTGTGTTGGCGCTGGCCGATCACACAGTGCGAGATCGTCTTGATCATGTGGTGTTTGTAGATACTCCCGAGGATTTGTGTTTGGAGCGCCGGATCAGCCGTGACAAGGTAACTAGGGCCCGCTCCCGAGAGTCAGTGATCGATTTCTGGGAAACCCGAGCGAGACCTATGTTTGACCGTTTTGTGGCGCCGGCTAAGCGCGATGCTGATCTGTTGATATCAGGCACCGGTAACCTTGATGACAATGTTGCGAAAATTGTCGACTGGCTGGCTGCCACCGGATAACAGGCCTGCACGATGAACCCACCGTTATGGCCGATTGTTGTGCTGGTTGCCCCGATTCGCATGGACCTTTGAGAGAGACCTTTGAGAAAGACCTATGAGATAGACTGTTGAAGCGGCAACACCAGAGAATTTACGATCTCCCTGAACAGCTGAGGAAGCTAATCCAACAGATTAGATACACTTTGTAGTCGATTGGAGTGATCTGCTGTTATGCCGCTCGCTTCGCGTTGGCGAGCGACCCAAGCGAAGTGGCTCGATAGAGCAGGGTCTGCGAGTACCAAGTCTAGGGTACAGAATTGCTTTGCTAGTGTAAGTTCGTCGTAAATAGCATGAATGCCGCGATGGCACTGCCGACAGATCCAGATCCCTACGTTGAGTTCGTCACGGGTGTAGCGACGCCGAAAGCCTTTTCGACGATGCATCTTTTTCGGGATGAGGTGGTGGAAGGTGAGCGCCACCGGCCTGTGACAGCAGACACAGGCGGTGGTTTTAGCGGTTTTCACTCGCCGCCGGTGATCTCATCGATCAATGTTAGTAATTCGGGGCTGCTGGGTCCTACCCGAGAACCAAAGTGAGCAACGACCTCACCCTCAGCAGACACGACGTATTTATTGAAGTTCCACTTAGGATAGCCCTGAGCCTCGCCTAAACGCTTGAATACAGCATTGGCGTTTCTACCGCGAACCGAACTAGTAGCCATCACCGGGAAAGAGACATCGTATTTTTCGAAGCACACGGTGGCTGCGTCGGCTTCGTCGTTTTCTTCCTGGAAAAAGTCATCGCTAGAAAAGCCAACAACGACCAGACCCTGATCCTTGTAGTTCTGGTGTAGCTGCTCCAAGCCCGTGAATTGCGGTGTATAACCGCAGTTGCTCGCGGTATTAACGATAAGCATTGGCTTACCCGCGTAGCTATCGCAGAAATTAATTGTCTCTTTCGAGCTTAGCTTTCGCATTTCGGTATTGAGGTAGTCCGGGCAGGCCTGCGCAACAGCGCTTGCGGCGACACCGATCAATCCAATAGCTAGTGATTTTTTCATAACGAATCCTCCTAAGACCGTGAGTATAAAGTGATATACGCGGTGTTCCTTCCTCTGGGCGTATAAATCTATGGGCTGTCCAAAGACTGTCCTTGAGCTAATGGCCCGGGATCAGCGGTAATAGACGCCCGAAATGCATCGAGTTGTTCCATCGTCCAAGTCGGATGGCAGTGGTAAGCTGCTGCATGAGTCCCCCAGCGTCCCTTGTCAGCAAGACAGGGTGAACTGGGGTCGATATCTGGCACAAAAGCGATATTTATTCGCTCATTTGCTTCCGCGGCTTCTTCACTCCATTTGGATCGGGTGATCGGATCGTTTTTGTTTTGAAGCAAGAGACTGGGAGTAGCGAGTGATTTTGCAACGGCAAGCGCATCATCGTCTCCGTAGCGAAGACTCCAGAACCGCGTTGCGAACCAGGCCATGGGTTGGAAGAACCAGGGTGGTAACCCATAGCCAACCCAGCCACCCAGGCGCAGCGAGTCAGGGGTGTTGAGCAGTGGGTCGAACAAAACTAGCCCATTGGCCTCCAAGCCGTTTTCCAGCGCGTAAACAGCTGTTGCACCTCCCATGGAGAGGCCGATCAAAATAACCGGTAGATCGGATGGCTGCTCCTGCCTAACCCACTCGCGCGCCGCCATCGCGTCACGCCATTCGACAGCGCCCAGGCGCATGTAGCCGTCACTGTATTCTGAATTACCTGCGTTGCGTTGATCGAAGGTGAGCACCGAATAGCCTTGCTCGCTCGCCGTTTTGTAGAAACCGAGAGTATCGAAGAATTTCGAGATGCGGCTTGAGCCCGCACCATGAAGCCAGATGATGACTGAGTGGGGCTGATCAGCCTCGATCCACCAACCCTCGAGAGTCAGGCCGTCGCTATCAATTTGTATGCTCTTGAAACTTACCCCCACGTCGGCTGGCGATTGGGTGACCGGATTATCGCCGGCTTTTAAACCGAGCATTGGCATGAGCCAACCGACGCAGATTAGCACCACGGCGATCACGATCAGGGCGATTTTCATGTTTGGTTTTCCAAGAACTTAAGCGAATCGGCCGTGCTTAAAGGAAGCACAGGGTTTGACTCGAAGGTTAAAGATTAAAGCGCTCGCGCAAGCAGTGAGCGACTCCATCTTCATCATGATGGCCTATCACCGCTGAGGCGATTTCTTTTAGCTCCGGATCAGCGTTTTCGACGGCGTAGGACTCGGTAGCGACTTCGAAGAGGCTGATATCGTTATCGCCATCGCCGAAGGCAATGATTTCTTCGTAACCAGCATACTGGCTGACGTACTGTACGCCGTTGCCCTTCGATCCCATACTGTGATGAACGTCCAGCCAAGCCAGGTTTTGGGCGGTTATGCCCATACCTGAATAAGCGACGAGATGGGGTTGATGCTCGACGTAATCGATCACTTTCTGAATGTTTTCCATAAGACCCATAGCCGAAATGTTGATCACATGAGCGGATTGGGGCATCTGCGTCAACGCTTGCAGGGGTAGGTCACGCTCACTCTCGAACAGGTGAGCGAGCTTGATTTCAAATCCCTCGCGCAAAGGCGCGTGGTAGACCGCATGGAGCTGATTTTCCTCGAGCGAGAAAACAAAAGGATTAAGGTCGCTGTGCGTGAAAACAGAGATCACCTCATTCACCTCGGTGGGTGTGAGTAGGTGATGGTGACTGTAGGTCTTCTCGCCAGGCTGCCACACTACCGCACCGTTCTTGAGAACCATCGGTTGCACAAAATGGTCGTTTTCTAGTGGCGAAAGGGCTGCCTGCAGGGTTCGGCCGGTTGCTATCGTGTAGTCGATATTATTTCTGCGCAGAAGCGCCAGAGTCTCACTTGTATATGGGGAAATCCGCGACTGCGAATCTAGGAGCGTTCGGTCCATATCGAATACAACAAGCGTCACGCCAAAACTCCCTTGCCAGCAGATGACTGCGCAGAGTACAGGATTAGTGGATCGCGATACTAGTTAGGTCTAATTCGCGACCAGTTCCACGCTTCATTTGAACGCAGCTTTAACAACTCAAGCCGGTATTGTTGACCGAGGTTTTTGTTTTCAAGGCGCCGGCACTGTTTCATTATCCTCGCTGAGTACAAAGATGAAATGGAGGTAATTGGACTGTGGATAGGCGATTACTCCTGAAATTGTCGGCAGCATTGGCACTTGCGCCCTCGGTTTCGCGGGCGACGCCCGTATCTGCACCTAGGGTTGCTGTGATCGGCGGCGGTATCGTGGGATGCTCAATAGCCTATCAATTGGCAAAAGCAGGCGCCGCAGTCACCCTGCTTGAGCGCAATCAGATTGCGAGTCAGGCCAGTCACGCCACCTTCGCCTGGATCAATGCGACCTGGGCGAAGCAACCCCAGTCTTACCATCATTTTAACCAACTGGGGCTCCAACATTGGCACGAACTCGGTCGTGAGCTGGATATTCCTATCACGTGGGGAGGTTCGCTCGAATGGTTCGAGAGTGAGGAGCGTCAACGTCGCCTTGAGCAGGATATCGACGAGCAGATTGAATGGGGGGAGCCCGCATCAATACTCGATGCTGAACAGGTGATTGCACTTGAGCCAGCTCTCACGCTTGGCCCCTCTACCCGTGCCGCGTATTCGGCGGCTGATGGCGCCGTTAACCCAGTTGAAGCTTGCCAACGCCTAGTCGAGTCTGCTCGGGGGTTTGGTGCTCAATCTCACGAGAGTGTGGCAGTCGATGACGTGCGGATCGATCAGGCAACCGGAAATTGCTTATTATTGACCAGCGATGGAGAGTTGCCCGTCGATCGCTATGTGATCGCCACAGGTGCAGACCCATTTGCAATCGAAAAACTTGCCGCCGCAGAAGTGCCTCAGCGCTCAACCCCAGGTGTCATCGTTGTCACGAAGCCAGTACCACCCCTACTTAGTAGGATTGTTGTCGCACCGGGTGTTCATGTACATCAGCGTGCCGATGGGCGAATTGTCCTAGGCGAGCAGGATGGCGTGCCTGCGAATGGTTCGCACGCGACCCGGTTAACGGCTCGACCCACACGCTTTCCCAACGAAGCGATAGCGAACCAGCACGCGGAACGGCTAATGGCATTGGCTCGTCGGTTCATTCAGGAACTCGAGGCTGTTGAGGTTGAGGAAGTCATCATTGGTTGGCGACCCTTGCCGCTTGATGGTCATCCAGTATTGGGTAGCTCCAGAAAACGTCCCCAGAGTTACATCGCTGTGATGCACAGCGGGGTGTCATTGGCGCCGTTGGTAGGGAAACTAGTGTCAGTTGAGATAATGACTGGGCGAGAGTCACCGCTTTTACGGGATTACCGCCCCGATAGGGATTTCACCGATTCGGGGCGCTACTAAACTGGCAGATAAGCGGCGTTGTGAAGGTCGAGCCCTCTCATTACGAAGGGCTCGAAGCCATTTGATCAGTGGGATACCAACACGAGGTCTTTGACCAGTGCGTCCCGGGTGTTAGCCGCTACCTCGAATCGAGAAATGGGGTACGCCGCATGCTCAACACTGGCAAACAGTTTGGCGCCGTCCTTCAGTGCTGCGATCTGCTCTGTCGATAATTCGAAGCGCATAAAGTGCACCGCTGATGTTTTTTCCTCGGTTTCACGCTCGAGGTCCTCATCTGCGATGACCTGTGCGACACCATGTCCTTCGATTTCCAGGTTGATGCAGTTCTCGATACCGCGCATTTCACGCAGTCGCTCAGCGCGAACTGCGGGGTCACCGAATTCGATCATGAAAGTCGCTTTCCAGTTAGTGCCATCCGGAATCAGCGGGTTATAAGCTTCGAGTTCTTCCTCGATTCCAGCCACTTCAAACACTTTTTCGATACGCAGCATTTCTTGGATCTGATACCGAATAGTCAGCGCGTCCTCAAAGTAGATGCGTGCATTACCGCCCAGCGCCAGCTGACGCATCTTTTTGTGCGCCAAAACTTCGGTGCGGAACTGCTCGCGTTGCTCGGCATATTTTTCCAGCGACCATAGATCGCCTCGAGTGAGGTGGGGCATGTGTAGACTCCTTATGACAAACCGTAGGCCAGCCTCAGCAGTGTCATAGGGTGCTGAGCGCTGTCGACGCCATCAGCGAGGTGGGCAATGTGCTCACCCGCCATCGGGCAGTCGGAAATAAAATGATCGGGTTTTTGATCGTTAACCTTTCGTACTGTAGGCCGCGCAATTTTAACGGACTTGTCGCGCGTTTCCTTTTTGACGGCATAAGTACCGTCGTGCCCAGAGCAACGCTCATGGGCAACTACTGTGGTGTCTTCGATCAGGTTCAGAATGTCGCGGGTTTTAAGACCTATATTTTGGACTCGTTGGTGGCAAGCCACTTGATAGGCGATATTTCCGAGACTCTCTGCAAATTCTAACTTGAGTGCCTCGCCTTTGTGTCGCATCCAAAGGTATTCGAAAGGATCGTAGAACGCCGCTTTAACTTTTTGAACATCGGCATCATCGGGGAAGAGCAGAGGTAGCTCCTGCTTGTACATAAGCACACACGATGGAATAGGAGCTGTGAGGTCATAGCCTTGATCGACCAGACTAGCGAGTAATGGGATATTGGCTTCCTTTAATGCCTGCACGGAGTCGAGGTCGCCCAATTCGAGCTTGGGCATACCACAGCACTTCTCCTTGGGGATGACGTCGATATGGACATCGTTGTGCTGGAACACTTTGATGAAGTCCTCACCAATATCAGGACTACTGTAGTTGCCATAACAGGTGGCGTATAGCGCCAGTTTTCCCGTGGTGTTACCCACTGGGGTTGCGGCGATATCTTTGACCAGTGCCTTCGCGCGTTTAATTAGGGTGTTGCGGTGGATCTCCGGGAGCGGTGCATCGGCGGCGATGGCCATGGTGCTCTCTAGCGCCTTCCTGAACGTTTTGTTCTTGTTCAGCGCGTTAGCGGTGATATCGACGAGGGGAATGGTTGCAACCCCGCCCATCAGCGCGTCAGTAGAGGTCAGGATCTTGTCCCTAGTTTTAGCACCTCGCTCCTTAAAATTCTGCGCCTTTGCCCGCAGCATCAGATGCGGAAAGTCGACATTGAATTCGTGCGGTGGAACATAGGGGCACTTGGTGAGGTAACACAGATCGCACATGTAGCATTGATCGACGACCTTGTCGTAGTCGGCGACATCTACACCGTCGACTTCTAGGGTCTCCGATTCGTCGATGAGATCGAAAAGCGTTGGGAACGAGTCGCAAAGACTGACGCATCGGCGACATCCGTGACAGACGTCATAAACCCGGGCTAGCTCGTCATTCAGGCTATCGCGATTCCAAAAGTCATCAGACTTCCAATCGATAGGGTGCCGGGTAGGTGCTTCAACACTGCCTTCTCGCATTCTGTTTAGATCCTCAAAGTAGGGGGCTTTCAATCAAAAGGGGGACCGAAGTCCCCCAAAACAATCCATCAACAGCGATTAAGCGTCGAGGTTGTCGAGTGCTTTCTGGAAGCGGTTTGCGTGACTACGCTCAGCCTTCGCGAGAGTCTCGAACCAATCAGCGATTTCGTCGAAACCTTCGTCGCGCGCTGTCTTGGCCATGCCAGGGTACATATCAGTGTACTCGTGGGTCTCGCCCGCAATTGACGCTTCGAGGTTTTTGAGTGTGTCGCCCATGGGCATTCCAGTCGCAGGATCACCTACAGCTTCGAGGTACTCGAGGTGGCCGTGTGCGTGCCCAGTTTCGCCTTCCGCAGTCGAGCGAAAAACGGCTGCCACGTCGTTGTAGCCCTCTACGTCTGCCTTTGAGGCGAAATAGAGATATCGACGGTTCGCTTGCGATTCGCCTGCGAATGCATCCTTAAGGTTCTGCTCGGTTGCACTACCTTTCAATTCCATGTGTTTACTCCATTGTTGATGGTTGTGACGTCATGACGCCGCCGCGTCCTTGGCAGCACCACAATAATACCCGGGTTTCCCGGCAATGGTTCTTAATATTCTGATAAAAACCAATCGTTTTTTCCGATCGTAATTAGGACAATTAACAGACAAACCCGAACATACCCTTGGTAGGAGGCCGCTTGTCGCGCCAACCCACATTAAAACAGCTCAAATACCTCTGCGCGGTTGCAGAGCATCAACATTTTGGTCACGCAGCTAAGGCCTGTCATGTCAGTCAAAGCACGCTGAGTGCTTCAATTGTCGAACTCGAGGACGCGTTGTCGGCGAGCTTGGTTGAACGTAACAATCGTAATGTGCTCCTAACTTCGTTAGGTCTCGAGGTGGTTGACCGTGCCCGTGGTGTACTAACCGATATCGACGATCTAGTGGCGCTTTGCGATGCATCGGGAGAACCTTTCCAGGGAAAGATTCGGTTGGGGGTGATCCCGACTATTGCGCCGTTTGTGTTACCTAAGCTGCTAAAAGCACTCAGGCTGGTGCATCCTGACTGCACCCTGTTCGTACGTGAGGACTTATCTCAGGTGTTGGTCAATGCATTGCAGGTAGGAGACCTAGACGTGCTACTACTCGCGCTACCGTTCCCAGCCGACAACGTAGACACCCTGGCGTTGTTCGATGATCCCTTTTATCTCGCGACACTGCCAAACAGCCGACTCGCGATGACCACGAAGCTCAAAACCAGCGACCTGGCCGGCTCAGAGATGTTACTGCTAGAAGAGGGCCATTGTTTACGTGATCACGCGCTCGAGGCCTGTAAGCTGCGTGAGCAGGATATTCGGGTGCCGTATCAGGCGACCAGTCTCACCACGATTGTGCAAATGGTGGCAAATGGCATCGGCGCCACTCTTTTGCCCAAGATGGCAACCGAGGCGGGCATTACCGAGGGTACGGGTCTCGTATTAAAGCCTTTCGATGAGGCCGATGTCAGCCGTAATATTGGGTTGATGTGGCGCAAGAAAACGCCCAGGAAACAGGAGTTTGGTTTGCTTGGGGATTTCATTAAAACCTGCCTAAGCGAGGGCGCCACCCATTAAATTACCTAGCGGGTGTGCTGTGTCCTGAAGCTTCGACCGGGCTTGGATTTCACCACGCGATGACGCTTGGGTGGTTGTCGGCTGGGGACGAGGTGCATCGGGCCATTGCCAATCAAGTCGCGTCGACCGATCTTTTTCAGAGCGTCTCTGAGTGCTGGCCAGTTGTCGGGATCGTGGTAGCGGAGGAAGGCTTTGTGCAAGCGCCTCTGCTTGATACTTCTCACAGCAGGCACTTTTTTCGAGCCTCTATCGACCTTTTTCAGAGGGTTTTTCTCACTGTGATACATCGCAGTCGCTAGCGCCATCGGTGACGGGTAGAACGTCTGTACTTGGTCAGCTCGAAACTTATTGCGCTTTAACCAGAGCGCCAGGTTGATCATGTCGGTATCGGTGGTGCCTGGATGGGCCGCTATGAAATAGGGGATTAGATACTGCTTTTTTCCCGCTTCCTTAGAGAACTGATCAAACATCGCCTTGAAGCGATCGTAGCTACCGATACCCGGTTTCATCATCTGATCAAGCGGCCCGCTCTCGGTATGTTCGGGTGCGATCTTGAGATAGCCGCCGACGTGGTGTGTCACCAACTCCTTCACGTATTCGGGGCTCTCTACCGCTAGGTCGTAGCGGAGCCCAGAAGCGATCAATACTTTCTTAATGCCCGGAATATCTCGCGCTCGCCGATAAAGATGAACCAGGGGTGTTTGATCGGTGTTGAGGTTTTTACAGATGCCAGGAAAGACGCAACTGAGCTTTCGGCATTTGGCCTCGATCTCCTCACTCTTGCAAGCGAGTCGCCACATATTGGCGGTCGGACCACCGAGATCGGAAATAACCCCAGTAAAATTAGGACTGGTATCGCGAATCTTCTCAATTTCTCGGATGATTGAATCCTCCGAGCGATTCTGGATGATTCGCCCTTCGTGCTCGGTAATTGAGCAGAAGGTGCAGCCGCCAAAACAGCCTCGCATGATATTGACCGAGTGTTGAATCATCTCCATCGCGGGAACTTTTTTATCGCCGTAATCGGGGTGTGGTCGGCGCTGATATGGCTGCTCAAACACCCAGTCGAGTTCAGGCGTGGTCAGGGGGATAGGGGGCGGGTTAAACCAAACTTCTCGATCACCATGCGCTTGCACCATGGGTAGCGCGTTGTAAGGGTTGGTCTCCTTATGCATGATACGTGCTGCATGGGCATACAGCACCGGGTCATCTCGCACCGCTTCGTAGCTTGGGAGGCGGATAACGTCGCGATCGGGGGCACTGCTAGCCAGTAGCGTTACAGGCTCCGCTTGCTGCACAGCGTCGCTTCCTGCTCCGGATCCATTAGAGGCCGCCTCGTTGTCACAAACCTCGGTGTTCATGCCCTCGTAGGGATTCAGATGAGGTTCTACGACCCCGGGGATGTCCACCGATGTTGAATTGATCACGCGAAATCCAGCACGAGGCTTATTCATGACCACTGCGGTACCCCGCAGTTCGCTCAGTGCCTCGATCGTTTTCCCAGCCGCCAGCCCGTGGGCGAGATCAACAATCGCGCGCTCAGCGTTACCAAAGAGCAAAATATCAGCCTTGCTGTCCATGAGTACCGAACGGCGAACCTTATCGCTCCAGTAATCGTAATGTGCCATGCGTCGGAGACTCGCCTCGATACCGCCAACCACGATAGGGACGTCGTTGAACGCCTCACGGGCCCGCTGGCTATATACCGTCACCGCCCGGTCTGGTCGTCTACCGGCCTCATCGCCGGCCGTGTAGGCGTCATCATTGCGCCGCTTACGATCAGCCGTGTAGTGATTGATCATCGAGTCCATGTTGCCGGCCGCGATACCAAAAAATAGGTTCGGCTTGCCCAGAGCTTTGAATGCATCGGCATTGCGCCAATCGGGCTGCGAAATAATGCCGACCCTGAACCCTTGGCCTTCGAGCACCCGACCGATGACAGCCATTCCGAAGCTGGGGTGATCGACATAGGCATCGCCGGTAATAATGATGATGTCGCAACTGTCCCAACCTAGCTGGTCCATTTCATCGCGTGACATGGGTAGCCACGGCGCAGGACCAAAGCACTCTGCCCAATATTTTCGATAATCATAAATCGCCGGTTGCGTCATCATTTGGCCTTTGCTTTCTCGCGCAGTTCGTCGGGAATTTCCATCTCGGCACCACAATGTTTGCAAAATTGCGCATCGAGGGCGTGGTCGACGCCGCCACAGACCTGACAACTCCACTTCAGAGTTTGAGCGACTTTCCGCGTGTATTCTATCAAGTTACTGGTGATGATGGCGGTGGGTATTGCGAGAATCGAATAGCCGATCAAAATCCCGATTGAGGCGACGAAGCGCCCGGGTAGGGTGGTCGGCACGATATCGCCATAACCGACTGTGGTTACCGTCACGACTGCCCAATAGATGCTCATGGGAATGCTGGTGAAACCGTTGTCTGGGCCTTCGATGACGAACAGCAGGCATCCAAAGACCACCACGGTAACCATGACAATCGAGAGAAAAACCGCGATCGAGCGCGAGGTGGCTTTCAAAACGTCGAGGATTTGAAAGTAATCTTTCTGGAGTTCGAAGAGATGCAAGATACGAAAAATGCGCAACACCCTGAGTAAACGTATCACCAGCAGCGCGGCCGCTTCTGGCGCAAACAGCAGTAGCACCGTTGGCAAAATAGCGAGAAGATCGACAATCCCCCAGAAGCTGATAGCGTAGGCGACTCGCTGCTCGCTGCACCACAACCGCGCCAAGTACTCGACAGCAAACGCTATTGTGAAGCCGTATTCGAGCATCAGGAATAGCTCGCCATAGACCCGATGGTAGGTGTCAACCGAGTCGAGCATCACGACGACAACGCTGCACAGAATGGCGGTTAACAGCACCCTATCGAATAAGTTACCGCCCGGTGTCTCCGTGCCAAAAACAACCCTATCTACCCGCTCTCGAAATGACAGTTCTTCGGTCATGACTTCACTCAGCGAGCATGGGTTCTATTTCGGACCATACATGATCTAGCAAGAGCGGTTGCGCGATGATATTAGGGTGTGTGTTATCTGGTTGCATCAAATCAGGGTCGAGGAAAATACGATCGATTACAAACTGGAGATGGCGAGCCCCATAAGTTGTCGCAACCTCGGTGAACGTGTCATGGAATCGAGATGTGTAGCGACTCCCAAGATTGGGTGGCGCCTCTGCACCCAAGATCAGCAGCGCAGCGTCGCTCTCAGTCACTAAATCCGCCATGGTTTCGAGATTGTTGCGCATTGTTTTAAGGGGAAATGCACGAAGTCCATCGTTACCACCGAGTTCGATGATGACAATGCTAGGGGTGTGCTCGGCCATCAGCCTTGGCAATCGCCGAGCGCCACCACCTGTAGTATCGCCCGAGATGCTCGCGTTGACGACTTGGTGCGGGTATCCTTTTTCGCTAATCCGTTGTTGCAGTAAATTGACCCAGCCCTGCTCAAGCGCCATACCGTAGGCGGCACTCAGACTGTCGCCGATGACCAGCACACGTGGTTCCGCCCCATGACTCATGGGCGACAGCGCAGACAGCCCAATAGTCAATCCGAGCCACAGCTGTTTTCGTATCTGGTGCCAGAGGTAGCCTGCCATGATTACAACATCCCAATTAACCAAGCGCGTCAGCACGGCTGACGGCGATCTGGAAATCCTGAGAGGGATCGCGCTAGAAATCAAGCGTGGTGAGACTGCGGCCATTGTCGGCGCCTCGGGCTCAGGCAAGTCGACCTTGTTGGGCTTGTTGGCGGGTCTCGATGTGTCAACCGAGGGAGATGTGGTTATCGATGGAACGTCGCTTGCTTCGCTCGATGAGGACGAGCGGGCGTTATTGCGAGCGGACAAAATCGGATTCGTTTTTCAATCGTTTCAATTGTTGCCAGCCCTGACTGCGCTCGAAAATGTGATGCTGCCACTCGAGTTGTCAGGGGCATCCGATTCAGACCAGCGTGCTCGTGATTTTCTGGATAGGGTGGGACTGTCCGAGCGCCGTGATCATTACCCCAGAACATTATCCGGTGGTGAACAGCAGCGCGTGGCCATTGCACGTGCCTTCGCGTCTGAGCCCCTCATACTCTTCGCCGACGAGCCCACCGGAAATCTCGATACGGCTACTGGAGCCAAAATCATCGATCTGCTATTTGCCCTGAATACCGAGCAGGGGACGACACTCGTGTTGGTGACCCATGATATGTCGTTGGCGGCCCGCTGTGGTCGCCAACTAGTGATGCAAGCGGGTGAGCTTGAGGAAGCCAGCTAGCATGGCGGCATTACTTGGTAGCTCCCTGAGATTGCTACTCAGAGATTGGCGCGGCGGCGAACTCGGCGTGTTGTTCAGTGCGCTGATTCTGGCCGTATCTCTGGTCGTGGGCATCAGTGGTTTTGTGAATCGCTTGCAAATCAACTTGGAGCGGGAGTCGAGCCGATTTCTTGCAGCCGACCTCGTGGTTTCGACCGCCGATCGTACCCCCGAATCCTTTATCGCGCGCGCGGCCGAGTCGGGTCTCGCGCGGGGCGAAACAGTGACATTCTCATCTATGGTGGTCTCAGAGTCCGACGAAATGTTTTTGGCGTCGGTCAAAGCCGTGGGAGGCGCCTATCCACTTCGTG
Source organism: Halieaceae bacterium MED-G27 (assembly GCA_002456975.1). Lineage (GTDB taxonomy): Bacteria > Pseudomonadota > Gammaproteobacteria > Pseudomonadales > Halieaceae > Luminiphilus. Next base: position 37,063 of record NTKA01000008.1, on the reverse strand, counting down.
GCTCACTCGAAATCGAGGATACCAATGGACAATTGACCGCGAATCAGCCAAATCCGGGTGAGGTGTTACTGGCCGATCGCTTGGTACAGCAACTCAATGTCTTACCTGGTCAGCGTGTTTGGGTCGGCGACGCAGAGCTTGTGTATGCAGGTAAGGTGATCTCTGAGCCCGACGGCACGAGTGGCTTCTTTGGCTACGGTCCACGTCTCATGATGCATACCGCCGATATTGAAGCGACGGGCGTAATTCAGCCCGGCAGTCGAGTTACCTTTCGTCTGCTAATTTCCGGCTCACCTGATCAAGTCTCCGAATTTGCCGACTGGGTTAGGCCACAGCTAGTACAGGGGCAACGGCTTCTGACGGTTGAGGAATCGCAGCCGGGCATTGGTGCCACTCTGGACCGCGCCCGTGGTTTTCTGCTGCTCGCCGGCAGCTTAGGAGTCATGCTTGCTGCAGCCGCGATTTTGGTGGCGGCACGGCGTTTTGGTGAACGTCATACCGATCACGTCGCGGTGATGAAAAGCCTGGGTGCGACCAGCACGACGATTCGAAATCTCTACGCTGCGAGTCTAGGCTGGCTTGGCATTGCGGCCATTCTCATTGGAAGCGTGCTGGGTTGGCTGGCTCAATCGGCCATGTTTATAGCGTTAGCCGAGCAACTTCCGGGTGAAATCAATGAAATTGGTGTTTCGCCTTATATCACCGGGGCAGTGACGGCATTGGTCTGTATTGGTTTTTTTGCCTGGCCACCGCTCGCGCGCTTGGGGCTAGTATCACCCCTCCGAGTCTTGCGGCGTGAAACCACCATTGCAGGCTCGCAACGCGCCTTAGACTTGGTGTTGGGCACGCTATCACTTGCGGGACTGATGATTTGGTATAGCAAAGACGTTTTTTTAACGTCTGCTTTGATGGGTGGCATTGCGGTGACCGTGGGCCTTGGCTTTCTGGGTGCACGAGCACTATTGAGTAGCAGTCGCCAGCTCGGTAGTCGTGCAGGGAGTGTGTGGCGGCTTGCTCTGGCGGGTATGCAACGTCGCGGGGTCAATAGCGCCTTTCAGATCGTGATTTTCGGTGTGGCAATCATGCTGCTACTCGTGCTGGTGTCTGTCCGCACAAGTCTTCTCGATCAATGGCGCTTGCAGCTTCCCGAGGGAACCCCGAATCACTATTTATTGAACGTTGCGCCGCAAGAAGCAGATCTCATCAATGACTTCTTTACCGACAAAAATGTTGAGGTGGGGCGTCTTTATCCCAGTACCAGAGGGCGGGTGATGGCGGTTAATGAGACACCATTGCCAACCTGGGAGATCGGACAGGAGGGACCCCGCCAGCAGGAAGCCAATTTCACCTCTGGTGCGGTGATGCCAGAGGGTAATGTCGTTCTCGATGGCGAGTGGTGGCAGCCGGGTACGACGGAATCGATCGTATCGCTCGAGGAAGGTTTTGCGCAGGAGATTGGGGCAGAGGTCGATGACGTCCTAACATTGCGTATTGCCGCCAATGAGTTTGAGGCGCGGGTCGCCAACATTAGAGAGGTCGATTGGGAGTCGATGCAGCCCAACTTCTTCGTCATATTCCCGACCGAAGTGCTCAGTCGCTATCCAGGGATGTTGCTGACTAGTTTCTATCTTGAGCCCGGACAGAAGCCGGTGATTGGTGACTTGATTGATGATTTTCCGACGCTCACCGTAATCGAGCTCGACGTTGTTATCGATGAGATACGAGCGATTGTTGATCAGGTTAGTCAGGCGATCGAATTGGTATTGATGATCATCATGGTGGCGGGCGCTCTCGTTTTGATCGCTGGTGTTACCGCGAGTGTTGATGAGCGGTTGCATGAGAGCGCGATTCTTCGTGCGCTCGGGGCCAGGCGAGGGCGTATTCTCGGTGCTATCGCTATCGAGTTTTCGATGATGGGTGCCATCGCGGGGTTGCTGGCGGTGGTGGGGGCTGAGCTGTCAGGTTGGCTCCTGCAGACGCAGATGCTCGAGCTTGACTACCAGCCCGGTTGGATTTTGTGGCCATTCGGTCTCGTTCTGGGTGCCCTAGTGATTGGCGGCCTTGGCACCTATACCTGTCGCCGGGTGGTGTCGGTGCCCCCAATCCAGGTGCTGCGGGAGGTGTGAGGCCGCTGTCCCCGCCTCGTTAACGGCGATGTAACTCTCGCGCGCTTGGCGCAGAGTTTACCCAAGCAGATGCTTGACAGCGTCTCGCTCTTCGCTCAATTCCTGCGCAGTTGCTTCCATTTTGGCGCGACTGAAGTCGCCGACTTCTGCTGAGCCGTCGATTTGATAGTCGCCACCGCTGCATTGGCAAGGGAAGGAGTAAATGAGGCCTTCAGGGATATCGTATTCGCCGCTGGAGATGACTGCCATCGAGGTCCAGTCGCCCTCACAGGTGCCTAGAGCCCAGGTGTTCATGTGACCAATAGCCGCATTAGCGGCCGATGCCGCTGACGACGCGCCTCGGGCGGCAATAATCGCGGCACCGCGTTGTTGCACAGTTGGAATGAATGTCTCCTCGTACCAAGCCATATCCACCATATCCACCGCCGCCTGGTTACCAATCCTTGCGTTGAATAAATCGGGGTACTGTGTAGCCGAGTGGTTGCCCCAGATCGTCATGCGACTGACCTCGGGGGTTGTCACACCAACCTGTTGTGCTATCTGGGTCAGTGCTCGGTTGTGATCCAAACGCGTCATCGCCGTAAATTGACGTGGATTGATGTCAGGCGCGTTATGCATGGTGATCAGAGCATTGGTGTTGGCAGGATTGCCGACGACAAGCACTTTGATACCGCGGCTAGCGACAGCATTCATTGCTTTACCCTGCACTGAAAAGATCGCCGCGTTGGCTTCCAGTAAATCTTTGCGCTCCATGCCAGGCCCTCGAGGACGGGCACCTACCAGTAGCGCGTAGTCACAGTCGGCAAAGGCAATCATGGGATCATCTGAGCAGGTCACGCCCGAGAGCAGAGGGAAGGCGCAGTCGTCGAGTTCCATGCGCACACCATCGAGAGCGCCCATGGCAGGCGTAATGTCTAGGAGGTTCAGGCGGACTGGCTGATCGGTGCCCAGCATGGCGCCGGAGGCGATTCGAAACAGTAGCGCGTAACCAATTTGTCCTGCTGCGCCAGTGACGGTAACCGTTACGGGTGTCTTCATGGGGATCTCCTTTCGCCATGCTCGCTTAATTGTCGGCGTGGATTCTCGTTTGCAATCGCAGAAACTTCAAGATGGATTAGTGAGCATCACTAACACTTATGAGCAGTGATTGTGCCTTGACTGCTTTGCGAAGCGGGGGCTGTGCGCCTATCATTGCGGTTTTGGCTGGAACGACCCAAGCTATGACTGAATCCATCCGTGCTGAAGGAGCATCGAATGATGCGACGGCAGGCCAATCCCGAGACAGTCGAAAGACGACCTACGAACTCAATAAGCTGCGCAAGCGCTTGCGTCGTCAGGTTGGGAGCGCGATCGCTGATTACAATATGGTCGAGTCGGGTGACCGGGTCATGGTCTGTCTGTCCGGGGGAAAAGATAGCTACACCATGCTCGATATTCTCGTGCATTTGCAGCGGAGTGCGCCGATCGACTTTGAGTTGATTGCCGTTAATTTGGATCAAAAGCAGCCGGGGTTTCCCGAGGATGTTCTACCGGCCTACCTTGAGGCGCTCGGAGTGCCGTATTACATCCTCGAGCGAGATACCTACAGTGTAGTCAAATCGGTCATTCCCGAGGGTAAGACAACCTGCGGGCTTTGCAGTCGGCTTCGCCGGGGGAGTTTGTACGGTTTTGCTGTAGACATCGGAGCCAATAAGATCGCACTCGGCCATCATCGTGATGACATTGTAGAGACCCTGTTTTTGAATCTTTTTTTCGGCGGGAAGCTCAAGGCAATGCCGCCAAAGTTGTTAAGCGACGATCGAAAAAATGTGGTTATCAGGCCGCTCGCGTATTGTCGAGAGGTCGATATCGAGCGCTATGCGCTGCAGCAGCAGTACCCCATTATTCCCTGCAATCTCTGTGGGTCTCAGGAAAACCTGCAACGCGCTGAGATCAAGCGCATGCTCCGAGATTGGGAGAAGCAGTATCCTGGTCGGACCGAAACCATTTTCCGAGCCATAGGCAACGTGTCGCCGTCACAACTCGCTGACCCGTCACTCTTCGATTTTGCGACATTGAGTGTTGAACGTGAGGCAGGCGCCGAGCCTGTCTTGCCCGATATTAAGATGGTTCAGTTGTGACGGGATCTATTCTGCTCGAAGCGCAGCAGTGCTCGGTAAGCCGCGGGCTGAGAACGCTTGTGTCGGGCGTGTCACTCGAAGTGGCAGCGGGTGCAATATGGCATCTCGTGGGCAGTAACGGTGTCGGCAAAACCTCTTTATTGCGGGCGCTCGCTGGGCTAGCACGAATTCAGGTTACTGGAGATATTAAGCGACACGCACCCATGCTTTACTTCGGACACTCGCTCGCTCTGAAGTCAGCCCTGACTCCTCGTGACAACCTTAATCGACATCCATCGGGCGGACTGGTTTCAGATTCACAGGCTATCGATAAGGCGCTGAGTGCGGTTGGTCTCAGCGGCTATGAGGATGCCGTCACAGGTCGTCTGTCCGCGGGTCAGCAGCGTCGCGTTGCGTTAGCGCGACTCTGGTTGTCGCCGCCGCCTCTATGGTTGCTTGATGAACCGTTTACCGCTCTGGACACATCGGGCATTACGGTACTTGAAAATAAAATCGTCTCTCACTGCAGCGCTGGTGGTGCTGTGGTCTTCACGAGTCACCAAGCGCCGGATCTGGGTGCTCAACTACAAACGATTAACCTCGAGGATTATCGGGGTGACTGAGTATCAAGGTCAGTCTGGTTTTGAGTATTTGCGTGCGCAAACCGGCCGGCACTTGTCTTTGCTGATCAGTAAGCCCAGCGAAATGCTCAATCCGCTTTTTTTCTTTTTGTTGGTGATTATTTTGTTTCCGATCGGCCTTGGGCCCGAGCGAGAGGTACTCTCGGATCTGGCGCCCGGGATTCTCTGGGTGGTTGCCTTGCTGTCGAACCTGATGATCAGCCAGCGATTATTTGTCGACGATTTCGACGACGGCAGTTTAGAGCAGCTGGTTTTTGCTCCTGTGCCGCTAGCGCTGGCGGCATTGCCTCAGTTACTGGCCATTTGGCTGACTAGTGGCTTGCTTCTCGCGCTGGTTTCCCCAGTTTTTGCGTTGATGCTAGGCCTTCCCGAGCAGGCCTTGATCCCGCTGATGAGCAGTCTCGCCTTGGGATCGGCGGTGATGTGTCTTCTTGGCGGGGTAGGGGCCGCACTTACCGTCGGTGTTCAACGCGGCGGTATATTGCTGGGATTATTGATCTTACCGCTATATATCCCCGTCCTGATCGTTGGCAGCCGAGCGGTTACAGAAGCAGTCCTTACTGGAGGGGATCCGACCGTGCCCTTGGCATTCTTAGGTGCCGCGTTGACGGCTTCGCTGTTGCTTGCGCCATTTGCGATTGCTGCAGGGCTCAGGATCTCACTGGAACTATGACAACTTCTCCCCTGAACGGGCGATAAATCGATATACTAGAAGTATGTGGCGCATCGTTCATCAATTTGGCTCCCCGCCTTGGGTCTACCGCTTTTGTGAGCGTGTTATTCCTTGGCTTCTGCCTATCACTTTCACAGCGCTGGTGATTGGCAGTCTCTGGGGATTGTTGTACGCCCCAACTGACTATAAGCAAGGCGACAGCTACCGCATCATTTACATCCACGTTCCGGCCGCCGTGGTGGCGTTGGCGGGTTATTACGTGATGGCGGCGGCAGGATTGGTAAGTCTAGTTTGGAAAATTAAGCTGGCCGACACAGCGATGCGAGCAGCGGCGCCGATTGGCGCTGCCTACACCGCGATTGCCCTGATCACTGGAGCGATATGGGGTAAGCCGACCTGGGGAGCTTGGTGGGTCTGGGACGCGCGGATTACCTCGATGTTGATTCTTTTATTTCTCTACCTTGGCGTGATAGCTCTTTTCGAAGCCTACGAGAACAAGGCGATCGCAGCGCGCGCCTGCGCAGTGCTGAGTTTAGTTGGTACCGTCAATATCCCGATCATCTATAAGTCGGTGGACTGGTGGTATTCGTTGCACCAGCCCGCATCGATTAAGTTTACTGGCCCATCGGCAATCGACGCGTCGATGCTCTATCCGCTGTTGGGCATGATTATTACGTTTTATGCGCTATTTGCCGTGTTAATGATGATCAATTTGCGCGATTTACTGCTTGATGATCATCGATCATCAGCGTGGCTTAAGAAGCAACTAGAGGCCTAGGGCTGTGTATTTCGATAGTTTGTCAGCGGCGATGACGATGGGTGGACACGGCGGTTATGTCTGGTCGGCCTACGCCATCACTTTTTTAGTCTTGGGTGTTGTTATCTTGAGACCCATCCTTTCTTCGCGACGTCTGCGGCGGGACATCCGGTCGGAATTGGCTCGTAAAGCCACAGTGAGTGGAGTAAGCAATGCATCCTAAGCGCAAGCAGCGTCTGATTATTGTCGGTTTGATGGTGGCATTGTCGAGTGCGACAGTGGGGCTCATTGTTTATGCGCTGAGCGGCAACATCAATCTGTTCTACGCACCTGCCGAAATCGCGGCTGGCGAGGCTCCTCTCGATCGAAGTATTCGAGTGGGTGGCATGGTTGTTGATGGTAGTGTTTCTCGGGCATCTGATCGACTGGAAACAAGGTTCGATGTCACCGACTACGCCGCAACTGTAACGGTGACTTACGATGGAATTTTGCCCGACCTTTTCGCCGAAGGTGAGGGTATTGTCGCCACTGGTGTGCTCGGTGCAGACGGCGTGGTAGTTGCGTCGGAGGTGCTGGCGAAACACGACGAAAACTACATGCCGCCCGAGGTGGCCGCCGCACTGGAGCAAAGCAATAAGGTAGATAATCAATGACTCCAGAGTTTGGTCAAATCACACTAATTACGGCCCTGTGTCTGTCTGTCTGTTTGGCGGTGATCCCAATGATCGGGGCTTGGCGCAATGATACCCTCGCTATGAATGTCGCTCCGAGTCTTGCGCTGGGCTTATTTGTCTTCTTGAGTCTGTCCTTTGGCTGTTTGACTGTTTTGTTTTTGCAAGACGACTTCTCGGTAAAAATTGTCGCCTCGAACTCCAATAGTCTGTTGCCGACCGCCTACAAGTTTTCCGCTGTCTGGGGTAACCACGAAGGTTCGTTGCTGTTGTGGGTTTGGATACTCAGCGCCTGGGCTTTAGCTGTCGCTGTTCGCAGTCGCGGCTTACCGCTGGTGGTAATGGCTCGGGTGTTGAGTGTCATGGGGTTCATAGGCGTTGGCTTTATCGCGTTTTCACTGCTCACATCGAACCCCTTTGAGCGCTTGCTCCCGGGCGTGGCTCCCGAGGGCGCTGACCTCAATCCACTACTGCAAGATCCTGGTTTGATCATTCACCCGCCGTTGCTCTACATGGGCTATGTCGGTCTCGTTGTGCCGTTTGCCTTTGCTATTGCCGCACTACTGGGTGGCAAACTCGATGCGGCTTGGGCTAAGTGGTCGCGACCTTGGACGAATGTGGCCTGGGCGTTTTTGACGCTCGGGATCATGCTGGGTAGCTGGTGGGCTTACTACGAACTTGGATGGGGCGGCTGGTGGTTCTGGGACCCGGTTGAAAATGCATCGTTTATGCCCTGGCTTGTGGGCACCGCACTGATTCATAGCTTGGCAGTCACCGAAAAGCGTGGCCTGTTCCGTTCCTGGACCGTATTGCTTGCGATCGCAGCCTTTTCGCTGTCACTTCTGGGTACATTCCTGGTTCGATCGGGTGTTCTCACTTCCGTTCATGCGTTCGCGGCTGACCCAGAGCGAGGGCTATTCATCTTGGTGTTCTTAGTCATCGTCGTCGGGGGGTCACTAACGCTTTACGCACTGCGCTCACCGAGGGTAGCAAGTCCCATTACTTATGAAATGACGTCGCGCGAATCCCTATTATTGGTAAACAACTTAGTGTTCTCAGTATCGGCCCTAGTGGTTCTGCTGGGCACGCTGTTCCCACTCCTGATGGACGCTTTAGGGCAGGGTAAATACTCAGTGGGTCCGCCGTACTTCAATGCTGTTTTTGTCCCATCGATGGCATTGCTCTTACCGTTTATGACGGTTGGCCCCTTGTCGCGATGGAAGCGTGATGAGAGCACGCGGTGGTTAGCCGAACTGGGCTATCCCGCGTTGGTGGTTGCCGGCGTTGGAGCAGTACTCGCAACCTTCGGAATTGGTGAGTTTAATGTCTGGGCGGCGTTGTCGGTGGTATTGGTGGCTTGGCTGCTCATGGGGTTGGTTCGTGACCTGCGTCAACGACTCGCGGGCGCTAAGTCTGCGGCTCAGATTGCCATGCGCCTGACACCTTCCTATGTCGGCATGGTGTGCGCGCATACAGGCTTTGGATTAGTTGTAATTGGCGCCGTCTTCGTCACGCAATTCAGTACAGAACGGGATCTGAGAATGGAAGCCGGTGACTCGGTCGAACTCGGAGCCTATGAATTTCGTCTTGACCTATTGAGTGTGGTGGAGGGGCCAAATTACAGCGCAGACAGGGCCACGTTTACTGTTTTCAAGAACGGTGATGCCATTACGGAGCTAGCGCCGGAGAAGCGCCGGTATGTCGCTAGCGGCCAAATCATGACCGAGGCCGCTATCGATGCGGGTGTTGGCAGGGATCTATACGTAGCCCTCGGAGAGCCACTTGGCGATGGTGCATGGTCGGTCCGTGTGCAGCATAAGCCGCTGGTTCGATGGATTTGGTTTGGCTCCCTGATGATTGGCATCGGCGGCCTGACGACCGCGTTTGACCGTCGCTACCGGCGACGGGTGCCGCAAGCCCAAAGGCAAGAGGTTCAAGGAAATGCCTTGGCTTAGCCGCTTTCTGCCGCTGATTGCCTTTTTCGCGCTAGCCGGCTTGTTGGCGCGAGGGTTAACACTGGATCCGACAGATTTACCTTCAGCTCGTCTAGGTAAGCCTATCCCTGAGTTCGACCTGCCGCTACTGGACTCCTCAGACCGGCGCGTGCCAGAGGATTGGGAGGGTCGTCCGGCTCTGGTGAATGTGTGGGCAACCTGGTGCTTTTCTTGTCGGGTAGAGCACCCTTATTTACTCGAGCTCGCCGATCGCGGCGTTACCATCTACGGCTTGAACTACAAAGATGAGCCTGACAAGGCATCACAATGGCTGGTGGATCTAGGTAATCCATATGCCGAGACCGTGGTTGATATCGATGGCTCGCTCGGCTTGGATTTGGGCGTATATGGCGCCCCAGAGACCTACGTTGTCGACGCAGCGGGCGTTGTCCGCCATCGCCATGTTGGGGTGGTTAATGCGCAGGTATGGGAAGAACAATTACAACAATACTTTAGGGAAGATTAAACGATGCGCAACATCGCGTTAGTGCTGCTGCTGATGCTGGCAGCGTCGACTGCACATGCAGTCATCGAAACCTACGAATTTAGTTCGTCAGCGCTGGAGGCACGCTATAAAGCGTTGAGTCAGGAACTCCGCTGCCCTAAGTGTCAAAACCAGAACATAGCCGACTCCAATGCTGATATCTCTCGAGATCTGCGTGCCATTGTTCATGAACAGCTTGAGGCAGGCGCCAGCGACGAGGAAATTATCGTCTTTCTGGTTGATCGTTACGGTGAATTCGTCAGGTACCGTCCAGGCATCGATAGTAATACCATTTGGCTATGGTCCATGCCAGTTCTTCTATTCTTAATGGGTCTTGCGGTGATGCTTCTGCAAATGCGCAAAGGGCGTGAAGCGACCAATACGGTGGCCGATGAGCGAGCAGATATGTTGAGGAAGAAGCATCAGGAACAGACTTTAAATGACTGAAATTACGTTATTTTTAGGTCTTTCTTGGCTGCTCGCCGCCGCTTTCTTGGTGGTTGTTCCCCGCTTTTGGCGTCGACCCCATGAGGGTGAGTCGTTAGACGATTGGCTGGCCATACGGCAGGTCGAAATCAATGATCCCGATTTGTTGGCAGATGCCGAGCTCAGGGTATGGGACGATCAGGACGCCTCGCTCGCTCCTGTTGACGCCGCGAGGCCGGCGTCATCATCGCGACTACTTCAGATTGCAAGCTTGCTGGGCGTATTCGCAGCCTCCTTCGTTTTGTATCAAACTTTGGGAGCTGAAGAGGATGTGTTGATCACGCGCCAGCTAGCGACGTTGGAGCAGGCAACGCCCGCGGATGTCGAGCGTCTCATTGAGCGCATTCAAATTCGCTCAGAGGCTCGCCCCGCCAATCTCGATTATCAGTCGTTGTTGGGTGAGTATCGTCTCGCAGCAGGTGAAGCTGCAAAAGCGCTTGAGCACTTCGAAGCGATTTTGCTCGAGGCTCCGAAAGCGCCCGATGTTCTGGGAAGAGCAGCGCAGGCTGAATTTATCAGTAATGGACAGCAATTAACGCCCCGGGCCAAGGCGCGCGCTGAACAAGCGCTCGCGAGTGATCCGAGGGAAAAAGCCGCGTTGGCGACATTGGGTATGGGTGCTTTCGGCGCGGGTAGGTACATAGAAGCTATTGGCTACTGGCGTGTGTTGCGGGACCTAGAGCCGCCGGGCAGTTCTGAGCGGCAGCTTATGGCACAAGTTATCGCAGAGGCCGAGCGCCGTCTCGCGGTTGCACCGTCGGCGAGAGAAGGGGACACGGGGTCTGTGATCGAGGGCAGTAGTGATATCACTGTCCAAGTTATCGTCGAGCGTCCCACTACAGAGCAAGAGACCCTCGACTCAGGAGCAACCGTCTTCGTTATTGCGAGGCCGGCAGGGTCATCGGCTCGAATGCCCACAGCTGTGATTCGGGAGCCGGTCACGGCCTTGCCGATAAAGGTCTCTCTTAGCGATGAGTCCAGTATGGCGGGACAGAAGTTATCGGCGTTAGAGCGTGTCGATATCGAGGTGCAAATTTCGGAGTCCGGGCAACCCGGGCTAAATAATGCGCGTTTCGTGGGACGAGCCGCTGGCGTCGAAGTCGGTTCTGTGACGCCAGTCTCCATAACACCGCAACGAAAGCAGTAATTTAGCTTCACCGTTTATAGTGTTGTCGGGGGTTTGAAGGTACACTACATGTTGTGGTGGTCGCTGGTAGCGACCTGTGTGTGGCGGTCGCTGAGCGGAATCAATGCGTCTCAAGTCAATCTCACTCTCTGGGTTTAAGTCATTTGTCGATCCGACGCGTGTCGTATTGCCGAGCAATATGTGTGCGGTGGTTGGGCCGAACGGTTGTGGCAAGTCGAATATTATCGATGCGGTTCGCTGGGTGATGGGTGAAAGTTCGGCTAAGACCCTGCGTGGGGAATCGATGACCGACGTCATTTTCAACGGGACCACGCAGCGACAGCCCGTAAGCCAAGCCTCGATCGAGTTGTTGTTCGACAACTCAAGCGGAAAAATTACAGGGGAATTTGCGGCTTACAGCGAGATATCAGTTCGTCGCCTAGTCAGTCGTGAGGGTACGTCTGATTACTTCCTGAATGGCAACAAGTGTAGGCGACGAGATATCACCGATCTGTTCCTCGGTACCGGCCTGGGACCTCGTAGCTACGCAATTATCGAACAGGGCATGATCTCGCGGCTGATCGAGTCTAAGCCCGAGGACTTGCGGGTCTACATCGAAGAGGCTGCCGGTATTTCGAAATACAAGGAGCGGCGTCGAGAGACAGAAAATCGCATGCAGCGGACTCTCGATAACCTCGATCGTCTCACCGATTTAAGAGAAGAGTTAGAGCGCAACCTAACCCACTTGAAACGCCAGGCTCAGGCTGCGGAGCGCTACGCCGAACTGAAAGCCGAGGAGCGACAACTCAAGGCGCAACTACTGGTCCTACAACGCCGTTCGCAGGCGGGCGCACAGTCGCGAGCACAACGCGAAATCGACGACTTTTTGGTAGAACGTGAGAAGCATCAAGCGGCGGTCGCGAGTGTCGCGGCTGAAATCGAGTCGCTACGTCAGCAAATCTCCGAATCTAATCAAGTAACAAATGACCTTCAGGGCCAGTTTTACTCGCTCGGCAGCGATATCAGCAGAATCGAGCAGGCGATCCAGTTTGCACGAGAGCGCCGGGAGTCGGTTGCCAAGGACCTTGAACAAACGCTGGAAGGAAAGCAGCGCGAGCTGGCACTGTCGACGGCTGATGGCCAGCGGTTCGAGGACTTAGCAGATGCAATTGAGGCTATCGAGCCCACGTTACAGCGAGAACAGGCGGATGCGGAGCATTGTGATGGTCAGCTGGCAAAAGCTGAGGCTGCCGCACTCGATGCTGAGCGCCAATGGGATGAATTTACAGCTCGGGCCGCGGTGCCTAGACAGCAGGTAGAAGTTCAGCAGGGACGCTTAAGCAATGCAGAGCGCAATATTGCAACTTTGGAGCAGCGTCTGCTTCGGTTGGGCGAATCGATCGAGTCTTCAAAGCCTGATAGCGATTCTGAGCAGTTAGAGCTGCTCACAGGCCAGCTCGCTCAGGCCGAAACCATGGTCAATACCGAGCGTGAGGCGATAGAGCGCCTGAAAACAAGCGTTGCTGAGCATCGTGAGCAGGGCGATACATTGCGCGCTCAACAAGACGAGCTACGTCGCGAGATCCAAATGTTAGAGGGGCAGAGGGCCTCACTCGAAGCACTGCAAACCAACTCTGGGGACGCCGATGATGGAGCGATCCATGATTGGCTGGCGCGCCGACATTTTGGAAGCCTCAAATCCGTTGTCGAAGTGATTTCGGTCGATGAGGGTTACGAGCGAGCCGCCGAACTGGTGCTGCGTGATGCGTTGTCGGGTTTGGTGCTGGACTCTGCACAAGCTATTTCGGCAGATGGGGACAAATTGCCTGCGGGTTTGACCCTGGTTGCGGGCGCGAAAACGGTTCGAAGCAATAATTCTGACTCACTTGCGCACTTTTTATCGGTTCCAAGCGGCTTGGAGTCGCAAATCGATGAAGTCCGCGTCGTAGACACTTGGGATCAGGCACTGAGCGCTCGAGCCACGCTTACTGGAAGAGAGTCGGTGGTGTCCTGCGATGGTGTCTGGGTGGGTGCTGATTGGATCAAGACCAGCGTTGATACGCAGGATGAGGCGGGTCTGCTTGCTAGACAGCGTCAGTTGACTGAGGTGGTAGAGCAGATTGCTGTCAAGAGCGCGCAACTAAATGACGTCGATAGCCTGCTTCAATCAGCTGTGACGGCGCTTCAAATGGTTGAATCCGACATCAATGGCAAAGAAGCTTTCCTTGATGAAGCACTTCGGCAACGTGCAGCAGCGGAGTCTGAGCGAGCGGCGAAAGTATCTGAGGCAGAGCAGCGCCGTATTCGAGTTGAACAACTGCAACGCGAACGCGATGAGACAGATTCGTTATTGACCACTGAGCGGACGCTATTGACTGAAGCTCAACAGACTCTCGTCAGTGTCAAAGAGCAAGTCGGTAGCGATGATAAGAACCGAACAGACCTCGAAGCATTGCGCGAGCAGGCTCGATCTGAGGTGCAGCGTTGCCGGTCTCTCAAGCAGCAAGCCGATGGGGCGCTGGGTGCCAGCCAAGTCAAGCTGAGAGAGCTATTGGCGCAGCGAGAAGCTCTAGAGCGTTCTATCGTGCGTGCAAAGGCTCAATTGGCCGACTATGAGTCGCGTGAGGCAGCGCTCAGGAGTGAACTGCCGGAAGATGACAACCCGGACGCGGCGGCTCAAGATGAGCTCAAGGCTCTACTAGATCAGCGCCTTGTGGTTGAGCGACAGCTAACGGCCGCGCGGCAATCGCTATCCGAGCTCGAGCAGTCGATGCGAGAAAAAGAGCAGGCCAAAATGATAGCCGAGCAAGCGGTTCAGAATGTTCAGGGTAAAAGCGAAAGTGCCCGATTGAAACTGACCGAAAGCAATGTCCGAATCGAGCAGATTGACACAGCAATAGCGGCGCTTGATACCACCTTGGCTGCGGCAGAGGAGGGTTTACCTGAAGAGGCTGATGAGGCCGAGTGGCAGGTCAGAGTTGAGCGCGTATCAGCTCGAATTCATCGCTTGGGACCGATTAACTTAGCAGCTATTGATGAAACATCGCGAGCCGAAGAGCGCAAAGAGTACCTAGACGCCCAGAATGAAGATCTGATGGGTGCACTCGAAACACTTGAAGCAGCTATCAAGAAAATTGATCGTGAGACCCGCCAGCGATTCAAAGATACGTTCGATACGATCAATGCCGGCTTCAGCGTGCTGTTTCCCAAAGTGTTTGGCGGTGGGACGGCTTGCCTAGAGATGACGGGCGACGATTTATTAGACACGGGGGTTGCGATTATGGCCCGACCCCCGGGTAAGAAGAACAGTACGATTCACTTGCTGTCCGGTGGCGAGAAGGCGATGACTGCGATAGCGCTGGTGTTCTCGATTTTTCAGCTAAACCCAGCGCCCTTCTGCATGCTTGACGAGGTCGACGCACCGCTGGATGACGCCAACGTTGGTCGTTACGCACGACTGGTAAGGGAAATGTCGCAAAAGGTTCAGTTTGTATTCATTACCCATAACAAGATTACGATGGAAGGTGCTGATCAGCTGATGGGCGTGACTATGCACGAGCCCGGTGTATCGAGATTGGTCAGCGTCGATATCGAAGAAGCTGCAAGATTGGCGGCTAGCTAAAGAGGGTTATAGTCTATGGCAGTCATTACCTTGGAAATGCTAATCGTTGGTGGCGTTTTTCTTGTATTGCTGGCGACAATCGTGATGCGCACCCGTGCCAAGCGCAAGAGAGGGTACAAAATGAACGCTAAGGTCGTTCGATCGGCTGCTGATCAGGCAAACGACCTGATAGATGACCGCGAACTTCCTAATGGTGGCGCCAGGGTAGTTGATCGTATTGAACCGTCCTTTGGTGACATCGACAGTCCCGACGAGACTCTACCCGATCACGACCAGGGGTACGCTACACCGGAAACTCTTGTATCCGAGCCAACGGTGGTGCCCTCTGATGATGTCGACAGTGCGCAAGCGATAGCTTCTTCGCCGGAAGCGACTGCCGATACATCCCCAGTCATTCAGCCCACAGTGACCTCAGCCACTCCGAGCGCTCCGGGGACTGTCGATTGGCTGGATGACGTCGAGGTTGTTCCACCCGCTGAGTCGGCCAAGCTCCCGCGCGACGAGCACACTCGCGTTTTCTCACTCAACGTTGTTGCACGGTCAGAACATGGCTTTTCGGGTGCCGATATCCTGCAGGCTTTACTCGGCTATGGGTTGCGATTCGGCGATATGGACTTCTTCCACTTCAGCGAGATCCAGTCAGGCACGAGCAAAATCCAATTCTCAGTGGCCAATATGATGCAACCGGGTGTCTTTGATATCGATCTCATGGATCACCTACAAACACAGGGCCTAATGTTTTTTCTGACGTTACCGGGACCTGAAGACATGAGCGCGGCTTTCGACGAAATGCTGGCTACAGCCCAAGCACTCGCTGAAACGCTCGACGGTGACGTGCTAGACGACACCCGCAGTGTCATGACGAAGCAGTACATCGAAGCGACTCGTCAAACGATTAGAGAGTTCGCTACTCGGCATCGGCCGTAACGGACGCGATTTGGACTCGAAAGCAGAAATCGCGCTCCTACGAGACCAGCTAGACCGTTGGTCAGCCGCTTATCATCGAGACGACGAGCCAGAGGCGACGGATGCCGAGTATGACCGAGCTATTGCCCGGCTCCGCGAGCTCGAGGCAGTACATCCTGAACTTTTGCTATCGACATCGCCAACCCAACGGATTGGTGATACCCCCCTTTCCGAGTTTACGAGTGTGACCCATCGGCGTCCCATGCTTAGTCTCGACAACGCTTTTTCAGGAGAGGATCTTCAGGCCTTCGATGAGCGAATTGTTAGCAGGCTGGGTGAGTCCGTTACAGCGTATTGCTGTGAACCAAAACTCGATGGCGTTGCCCTGAGTTTACTGTATCGCGACGGTCAGCTAATTCAAGCAGCGACTCGTGGTGATGGAACCACAGGTGAAGACGTTACGCACAATGCGAGGACCATACGGAATATTCCGCTGACCCTGGTGGGCACGAGGTTTCCCAGTGAGCTTGAGGTCAGGGGCGAGGTGGTGATTCCGCGATCTGCTTTTCAGCAAATGAATTCGAGGTTGCTGAAATCGGGTGAGAAGGTATTTCAAAATCCACGGAATGCGGCGTCGGGAAGCCTCCGGCAGCTAGACCCTCGCATCACCGCTAAGCGTCCGCTCTCATTTATGGCTTACTCGGTTGGATACACATCGGGAGAGCCGCTACCCGATACGCATTTCGACATCTTACAAACACTGAAGGGCTGGGGTTTCACAGTATCTAATCTCACCAGCCGCGTAACAGATTGGCAGACGGCTGAAGCCTACGCAGCAGACATTTTGGCGCAGCGCGCCGATATCGAGGTCGATATCGACGGTGTGGTGATCAAGGTCGACTCAATGCCGCTTCAGGAATCTCTCGGGGCGGTATCTCGGGCACCGCGTTGGGCAATAGCGCGTAAGTTTCCGGCACAAGAAGAAGTAACCCAGTTGTTGGCAGTCGATTTTCAAGTCGGTCGAACCGGTGCGATCACACCTGTGGCGCGTCTTGAGCCCGTGTTTGTTGGTGGTGTGACGGTCAGTAATGCCACGCTCCACAATGCGGACGAGATTGCGCGGCTCGGGGTCAAAGTCAGAGACTTTGTGGTGGTGAGACGGGCCGGTGACGTCATCCCACAGGTGGTAAAGGTGCTCACCGAGAGACGGGTGGGTTCGGAAGTTGATGTGGTGTTTCCCACGGTTTGTCCTGTTTGCTCTTCGACGGTCGTCCGAGATCAAGACGAGGCTGTGCAGCGATGTGACAACACCCTGGGTTGCTCTGCGCAGCAAAAAGCGGCGCTCCAGCATTTCGTATCGCGCAAGGCCATGGACATTGATGGGGTGGGCGAGAAGCTGTTGGAGCAACTTTTCGACGACGGACTGGTGGTCGACGCCTCAGACCTATTCTCTCTCTCGGTAGCGCAATTGAGTGGTCTAGACCGCATGGGTGAAAAGTCGGCACAAAATACTGTGAAGGCGATCGCTGATAGCCGACAGACCACACTCGCTAGATTTTTGTACTCCTTGGGCATCCGAGAAGTCGGGGAGGCGACAGCCCTCTCATTGGCGAATCATTTTGGTGAGTTAGACGCCATCGCTCAGGCTTCGACCGAAGCATTAGAAGAGGTTCCAGACGTAGGCCCCATCGTTGCTAGTCATGTTTATCGTTACTTCAGGCAGGACCTTACTCAAGCGTTTTTGTTGCGGTTGATTGAGCGAGGGGTGTCCTGGCCTGTGATTGATACCAGTGTTGAGTCCGTCGGGCCCTTCATAGGGCAAACTTGGGTGGTCACGGGTAAGCTCGAGGCCATGTCACGAGATGCGGCTGCCGAGGCGATACGTGCTTTGGGCGGTCAAACAGCAACATCGGTGAGTTCAAAAACGTCCGTGGTGCTTGCCGGTCCCGGTGCAGGTTCCAAATTATCAAAAGCCGAAAGTTTGGGGCTCCAGATTATTAATGAGGCCGAGTTCCTAAAGCGCCTGGAGAGTGCGTCATGAAGAAAATTCTGATCTGTTTCCTGACTGTATTAGTGATGACGGGGTGCCAGACCTCTCCGCCCGAGGCGCTTGATAATGTCTGCGATATTTTTAGGGAAAAAAAGGGTTGGTATGCTGATGCACAAGCCTCAAAGCAGCGCTGGAATGTTCCGATCTCAGTCATGATGGCATTTATGCATCAGGAGTCTCGGTTCGTAGCCGGTGCGAAGCCCCCCCGGAAGCAGATTTGGGGTTTCATTCCCGGGCCACGCCCTAGTGACGCCTATGGTTATTCACAGGCAAAAAACAGTACCTGGGACTGGTACAAACGCGAGTCTGGCAACCACGGGGCAGATCGTGACAAGTTTCACGATGCTGTAGATTTTGTTGGCTGGTATAACGATATGACCAATCGTCAAAACGGCATCGCTAAGGACGATACTTTCAAATTGTACCTCGCCTATCACGAGGGTCATGGTGGATATAAACGCAGAACTTTTCGATCAAAGCCTTGGCTAGTAGACGTGGCGAAAAAGGTTGATCGACGCGCACGGATGTACAGCAAACAGTTGCGCGGTTGTGAATCGGAATTTGAAAAGAATGGTTGGTTCGATTGGCTGTGACCACCTGCTTATATTAGTGCTCAATATCAGGTGAAATTTCGGTCTTCCTGCGGTAACGTTTCGCGACTGTCACATTGAATGTCTAATAAGCCCTACGGAACATGAGAAACACCGCATGACCGAAAAGAAAGTCTTAATTGTGGATGATGAGTTTTCTATCCGCGATATGTTGAGAATGGCACTGGAGATCGCTGATTTTGAGTGTCTCGAAGCAGACAATATTCAAGACGCGCACCGCTTAGTCGTCGACGAACGCCCAGATGTGGTACTGCTCGATTGGATGCTTCCTGGCGGTAGTGGGCTCGAACTGCTCAGACGGCTAAAGCGCAACGACACCACCGCAGAATTGCCGGTGATTATGCTGACCGCCAAGGCGGCTGAGGATAATGTTATCCAAGCCTTGGATATTGGCGCTGATGACTATGTGATCAAGCCCTTTGCACCGAGGGAGTTAATTGCGAGGATTAAAGCGATTTTGCGACGTAGCGTTGGCGGCGATCAACGCGACCGATTGGAGGTCGATTCGCTGGTGCTCGATATTGACAGCCGACGTATTTTTGTTGAGAACCAGCCGGTAGAAATGGGACCAACTGAGTTCAATTTGTTGCAATTTTTTATGTCCCATCCCGAGCGCGCCTACACGCGAAATCAGTTGCTAGATCATGTTTGGGGCGCGAACGTTTATGTCGAAGAGCGCACGGTCGATGTGCACATACGGCGTCTGCGTAAGGCGTTACAGGCTGCCAGCATTGATTACAGTGACCTGATTCAGACGGTGCGCGGTACCGGCTATCGTTTTTCTGTCAGAGGAAGCGTCGGCGAGTGAATCAGCGCGCGCTGTGGCGACGAGCGTCGCTGAGAGCGCTTGCTTTCTTTGCCATTGGTTATGCTCTGGGTCTATTGTTTGGGCGACCCTGGATTGTCGCGACGGCCGCCTTGTTTTTATTGTTGGTGGTTGGAACCTGGCAGGTTTACCGGCTAAGTCACTGGCTCGATGATATTGATTCGCCTCCGCCCGAGGCGTCTGGACTTTGGGGTCAGCTATTTAATCAGATTAGGCTAATCCAAGCTCGAAATCGGGAAGAGCAGGGCTTGCTGTCTGGTGCATTGGATTATCTTCGCGACTCACTAAAGTCGATGCGTGATGCCGCCGTAATCGTCAATACCAATGGTTATGTAGTCTGGATGAATGCGTCGGCTGAGCAGATGCTCGGATTGGAGCAGCATGGTGGTGTCGGGAGCTCTCTAATTGAACTCGTTCCGTTCTCAGAATTTGCAAAATATCTTTCGGCGCAGGATTACCATCGGCCGCTGCGAATCGATCCGAAGGAAAAGGACGACCCAAGTCTGTTAGTCGAGATTTCGACCTTTGGTGAAGGTGATCGTCTGGTGTTTTTACGCGACATTACCGAGCATTTTCGACTCGAGAAGATGCGAAAGGATTTTGTTGCGAACGTGTCTCATGAGCTCAGGACACCTCTAACTGTGCTCAAAGGTTATACCGAGACGCTGTTGACGCTTGATGAAGAGTTGACCGGTAAGATTCATAAGCCCATCTCCCAGATGGAGATGCAGGTAAACCGTATGGAGGTACTGGTTCGAGACTTGCTATGGTTGTCTCGAATTGAATCGGTCGAACCCGGTGAAAAGACAGGCTCGGTCAATATGCAGGGTCTTTTAGAAGAGGTCGCCCACTATCTGGGCCCTGTCTGGCCAGAGCGAGAGATAGTGCTTGAGTGTTCCGAGACCGGTGATGTACGCGGCGATTTTATGGAGCTTCAGAGCGCCGTGAGTAACTTGATTATTAATGCACTGAAGTACAGTGATCCCAAGCATCCCGTGCAGGTAAAATGGTTTGAAGGGGCTGACCATAAGTTGATGCTCGAGGTGAGTGATCGAGGAGAGGGTATCGCTCCGGAACACCTACCGAGACTGACGGAACGCTTTTATCGAGTGGAAAAAAGTCGGAGTCAACAGACGGGCGGGACAGGACTCGGACTTGCGATCGTGAAGCACGTTGCAGCCGGGCACCAAGCCGAGTTACAAATCGAAAGCGAACTCGAGAAAGGCAGCACATTCCGATTGGTTTTTGCAAATTCGACATTCAATGCTGCCTGATTCGGGATGGTGAGCGATCTCTACTCGGGCTTTTGATAGACTTACAGGCTTTTAAGGTGGTGGCACAGCAATGAACCGTTTTTGGCCTGCATCGTTGCAGTCGTTAACGCCGTACGTTCCGGGTGAGCAGGCATTCTCCGACAACACGATCAAGCTCAATACCAACGAGCATGCGCTTATGGCCTCGGATCGTGCGCTTGCCATTCTTAAAAGCGTCTCGGCTGACCAGCTGAGACGGTACCCAGACCCCGTATCCAGACAGCTCAGAGAGACAATTGCTCAGCGAGAATCTTTGTCGACTGACCATGTTCTTGTTGGCAATGGCTCGGATGAAATTTTAGGATTTGTGTGGCAAGCCTACCTATCGGATGGTGCATCCGTACCCGCGATACCAGGCCTAACCTATACTTTTTATCCCGTTTGGGCGCAGTTGTTCGCTGGTGAGCTCGCTCATATCCCGCTGCAGGCTGATTTTTCGCTAGACACCGAGCGCATGCGCGAGTGGCAAGGCCCGCTAGTATTCCCCAACCCCAATGCACCCACCGGACTCGCTATCGATAGCGGACAAGTGGAAGCAATACTCGCATCTAGTCCCGATCGTCTGGTGGTGATCGATGAGGCCTACATGGGGTTTGGTGCGCAATCAGCTGCGCCGTTGATCACGGACTACGACAATCTTATCGTGACACGCAGTCTTTCAAAAAGTCACGCGCTGGCCGGGCTTCGGGTGGGTTATGCCCTTGGGCACCCCGAATTGATCGAGGGTCTTCGGCGGATTAAGGACTCGTTTAACTCCTATCCCCTCGATGCAATTGCTCAGCGAGTTGCCAATGCAGCGCTTGCGGACAGCGATTGGGAAAGCAGCAGCCAAGCGTTGATCGCAAGTTACCGGGACTCACTATCCAGTGATTTAGAAGCACTCGGATTTACGGTATTGCCGTCGCAGGCAAATTTTGTGTTTGCCAGTCATAGCGAAGCCAGCGGCGTCTCGTTGACGCGGGCGTTAAAGGCAGATGGTATTTTGGTGAGAAGCTGGGACAACGACAGGCTTCGAGCATGGGTCCGGATAACGGTAGGGACGCCGGAACAGCAAGCGCGTTTAGTTGAGAGCCTATCGCGGATTGTAAGCTAGTGTTAGACGCGCTTGAGCACAACTGAGCCAATGCTGTAGCCAGCACCAAACGACGATAAAACACCCAGTTCCCCGGGTTCAAAGTCTTCATGAAACTTATTAAAGGCGATGATCGATCCTGCTGACGATGTGTTGGCGTACGTATCCAAAATCGTAGGTGATTCAATATCACTGGGGTCTCGTCCCAATACCTTCTTAGCAATCAACTCATTCATGTTCTTGTTGGCCTGATGCAACCAGATGCGCTTCAGACTATCGGTCGCTATCGAGAGCGATGCCAACTGTTCGGTGATCTGCTCGGCAACCGTTGGGCAGACTTCACGGAATACTTTTCGCCCTTCTTGCACAAAAAGTTTGTCGAGTTGGCCAAAACCTTCTTCGGTGGCTCGGTTCAAAAAACCGTAGTTGTTGCGGATGTTGTTTGAAAAAATGGTTTGTAGCTTTGTGTCGAGAATCTCAAAGGCCCGCTGCGAGCGATGGCTCTCATGGCGCTCGACAATCACCGCGGTCGCAACATCGCCAAAGATAAAGTGAGAGTCTCGGTCTCTGAAGTTGAGGTGCCCGGTACAAATCTCTGGGTTGACCACGAGTACTCGTTTTGCGCTTCCAGAGACGACCATGTCATGAGCTTGCTGGATGCCGAAGGTGGCCGAGGAGCAGGCGACATTCATATCGAATGCGAAGCCCTTGATACCGAGCGCCTGCTGTACTTCGATAGCCATGGCAGGGTAGGCACGCTCCATATTAGACGCAGCCACGATGACAGCGTCGATCTCGTCGGCTGTGACATTAGCCACCGCCATGGCCTGTTCAGCCGCTGCGCAACCGATTTCGCACATTACCGAGGGTTCGTCGTTAGTCCTAGGTCGCAGCCGCGGCACCATACGATCGGGATCGATAATGCCTGCTTTATCCACAACAAAGCGCGATTTTATGCCCGAGGCTTTCTCGATGAACTCAACCGATGAATGGGATTTCGCTTCGATATCACCAGCCGCAATTTCGGCGGCATTGTCGTTATTAAAACGATCCACCCACGTATTAAAGGATGCCACAAGCTCTGCGTTGCTGACACTTTCCCGGGGCGTGAATAAGCCCGTCCCAGAAATAACGACACCCTCCGGATTCATTATTATTAGCGCTTCCCTACTGGTACAAAGTCTCGAGTACTATACCCGGTATAGAGCTGTCTTGGGCGACCGATTCGAGAGCTCTCGGCAATCATTTCATTCCAATGGGCAATCCAGCCCACAGTGCGACCGACGGCAAAAATAACGGTAAACATCGACGTTGGAATACCCAGTGCTTTGAGAATAATGCCTGAGTAGAAATCAACATTGGGGTAGAGCTTCTTCTCGATGAAATAGGGATCGCTAAGTGCGATTTCCTCAAGACGTTTGGCAATCTCCAGATTTTCATCTTGGATGCCAAGCTCGGCGAGAACTTCATCGGCGGCTTGCTTCATGACGTTAGCGCGAGGGTCAAAGTTCTTGTAAACCCGATGGCCGAAACCCATCAATCGAAACGGATCATTTTTGTCTTTGGCCTTCGCCACGAACTCATCAATCCGGCTGACGTCGCCGATATCATCGAGCATTTTCACGACAGCTTCGTTGGCACCGCCGTGCGAGGGGCCCCAAAGAGCGGCGATCCCTGCTGCAATGCAAGCAAACGGGTTGGCTAGCGATGACCCGGCAAGGCGAACCGTCGAGGTTGATGCATTTTGCTCGTGATCCGCGTGCAATAGGAAGATACGATCCATAGCCCGCGCAAGCGTTGGTGAGATCACACTGGGTTCACAGGGGTTGCCGAACATCATGTGCAGGAAGTTGGCAGAGTAATCGAGGTCATTGCGTGGATACATGAAAGGCTGCCCAATCGAGAACTTATAGCTCATGGCCGCCAGCGTCGGCATTTTTGCAATCAATCGGAAAGCAGCGACTTCGCGATGATAGGGGTCCGATATATCGGTTGAGTCGTGGTAGAACGCGGAGAGCGCGCCCACAACGCCACACATGATTGCCATTGGATGCGCATCTCGCCGGAACCCGTTATAGAAGGTGCGAATCTGCTCGTGCACCATGGTGTGATTTGTCACCATGTCGACAAAGGCTTTCTTCTGGCCGGCGTTCGGCAACTCACCATGCATTAGCAAATAGCAGGTCTCTAAATAATCCGAGTGCTCTGCTAGTTGCTCGATCGGATAGCCTCTGTGTAGTAGCACACCTTTTTCACCGTCGATAAAGGTAATCTTTGACTCGCAGGATGCGGTCGATGTAAAACCCGGATCAAAGGTGAATGCACCGTGTCCTGTGAGTTTGCCCACATCGACTACGTCAGGGCCCATGGTGCCCTCATGAATTGGTAGCTGAATCTCTTGGTTTCCCTCGCTACCGGGAATGGATAGCGTAGCGGTTTTGTTTGTCATTGAATGTCCCCCGACTCGACAGCTTGGCAGGTTTTTGTATTCCCGCTCTTGAATGTGAATTTTACACTAATATCGGGTCAGTCCATACGGCTAATGGTCAACTTTTGTTCCATGAATTGTCAGTCTTCGCCTGACTACATATACTCGCGTCTCGATATTTTCTTCATCTATGCTCTGGGGGCATTTTCGTGAAACCACGAGGCAGCAAGGACGCACGTCCAATTAATTTAGATATCAGCTCGATCCGGCTTCCGATTACCGCTTGGGCGTCGATATCACACCGGGTCACCGGCGTCGCTATGTTCGCCGTCAGTGTGTTACTGATCTGGGCTCTCGATGCCAGCCTGGCATCCGAGCAGAGCTTCAATCAGCTTGTCTCGGTACTCACGTCCACGGCTATCAAGCCCGTCGTGTGGTTAGTGCTCGTCGTGTTTTCATACCACTCGTTAGCGGGCATACGGCACCTGATCATGGATATGGGGGTTGGTGAGGATTTCAAAGGAGGCGTGCTTGGCGCTCGGATTGTATTTGTCATATCGCTGTTAGCGGCAGTTCTGTGGGGAGTAGCGTTGTGGTAACCCAAGTCACTAGTTTCAGCCGAAATGGCCTGTCGGATTGGCTCATTCAACGTGTCAGCTCGCTTATTTTACTTGCATATTTTTTGTTCATCGCCGTCCAGATTGGTCTCGGAGTTGACTACACTCAGTGGCGCGCGCTTCACGACACGACAGCGATGAAGGTGTTCACGCTGCTCGCTGTGGGCGCATTTGTGGCGCACGCATGGATAGGGCTGTGGACTGTGTTCACCGATTACCTCACCGAGTACATGCTGGGGCCGATCGGAAATATCATCCGTCCGCTGCTTCAGATTGCGGTGGTGCTCGCGCTCGTCGTTTACGCGATTTGGGTTGTGCAGGTCATTTGGGGATAAATCTCGGGTTAACGAGATCTTGCTTGGGGAGAAGCAATTAGGATGAGAACCATATCGTTCGATGGCGTTATCGTAGGCGGTGGTGGCGCAGGTATGCGGGCAGCACTCCAGTTGGCGCAGTCCGGTTATAAAACCGCAGTGATTTCAAAAGTGTTTCCGACCCGCTCGCACACAGTGAGCGCTCAAGGTGGCATTACCTGTGCTATTGCGAGTGCGGATCCACAGGATGATTGGCGCTGGCACATGTATGACACCGTGAAAGGGTCCGATTACATCGGTGACCAAGACGCGATCGAGTACATGTGCTCTGTGGGACCAGAGGCTATTTTTGAATTGGAGCATATGGGCTTACCGTTCTCTCGAACCGAGGAGGGCCGCATTTATCAGCGACCGTTCGGGGGTCAGTCCAAGAATTATGGTGAGGGTGGTCAGGCTGCTCGCACCTGTGCGGCTGCTGACAGAACAGGTCACGCATTGCTTCACACGTTATACCAAAACAATGTAAAGAATCAGACCGTGTTCTTTAACGAATGGTTCGCAACCGATCTCGTCAAAAATAGTGATGGCGCGGTTGTTGGCGTCATCGCCATTTGTATCGAGACGGGCGAGACCGTTTACGTAAAATCCAAAGCCACAGTATTCGCAACGGGTGGTGCCGGCAGAATTTACGCCTCTACGACCAATGCCCACATCAACACAGGGGACGGTATGGGAATGGCTCTGCGCGCAGGCGTGCCAGCTCAGGATATGGAAATGTGGCAATTCCACCCCACCGGAATCTACGGTGCCGGCACCTTAGTGACCGAAGGATGCCGAGGTGAGGGCGGTTACTTGGTTAACGCCGATGGCGAACGCTTCATGGAGCGCTATGCGCCTAATGCCAAAGATCTAGCGGGGAGAGATGTCGTCGCACGATCGATGATTTTGGAAATCCTCGAAGGGCGTGGCTGTGGACCCGAAGGTGACCACGTAAAGCTCAAGCTCGATCATCTGGGTGAAGAGGTGTTGGAGTCACGGCTGCCGGGTATTTGCGAACTGTCTAGAACCTTTGCGCACGTTGACCCTGTCAAGGAGCCAATTCCTGTGGTGCCGACCTGTCACTACATGATGGGGGGCATTCCAACCAATATTCATGGGCAAGCGTTGACGGTCGATGCACAGGGGAGCGATGAAATCATTCCCGGCTTGTACGCCTGCGGTGAGGTGGCGTGCGTGTCTGTTCACGGAGCTAACCGACTGGGGGGTAACTCACTCTTGGATTTGGTGGTATTCGGTCGTGCGTCAGGTCTGTTTATCGAGGATGCGCTCAAACAGGGTATCGAGTTGCGTGACGCGACTACCTCCGATATCGAGGAAGCCAATCAGCGGTTGATTTCTCTCAATGAAGGTAGCGCTGGCGAGAACGTGGCTGCGCTGCGCAAAGAGCTTCAGGGCGTCATGCAGAATTACTTCGGCGTATTCCGGAACGGTGAGTTCATGCAGGAAGGGGTCAAGAAACTGGCTGACCTGAAAGAGCGGATCGCCAATGTTCACCTGGAAGATAAAAGTAACGCGTTCAACACCGCTCGAATTGAGTGTTTAGAGCTCCAGAACTTGTTTGAAACCGCTGAGGCGACCGCTATTGTTGCCGAGGCCCGTAAAGAGAGCCGTGGTGCCCACGCTCGAGAGGATTTCACCGAACGCAACGATGACGAGTGGTTGTGCCATTCGCTCTATTATCGAGAAGGCCAAAAGGTCGACAAGCGAGGCGTTAACTTCACGCCGCGGACCGTGGACACCTTCCAGCCCAAAATCAGAACTTACTAAGCGCCCGGAGAGTAGAGAGTTATGTTGCAGGTAAGTATTTATCGATTTAATCCAGAGACCGATGCGACTCCTCAGATGCAGGACTATAGCATTGACACTGGAGGCAAAGACCTCATGGTGCTCGACGTGCTCGAGCTCATTAAAGCAGAGCACGACTCTACTGTGACCTATCGACGAAGCTGTCGAGAAGGGGTTTGTGGGTCTGATGGTCTCAATATCAACGGTAAGAATGGCTTAGCGTGTATTACACCGTTGTCTGAGACCGTTCGTAAAAACAAACTCGTTATCCGTCCATTGCCTGGGTTGCCTGTCGTCAGGGACTTGGTGGTCGATATGAGCCTTTTCTACGCTCAGTACGAAAAGATCGAGCCCTATCTCCAAAACGATACACCAGCACCGGCAATCGAGCGACTTCAGTCCCCTGAAGACCGAGCGAAACTTGATGGTCTATACGAGTGTATTTTGTGTGCCTGTTGCTCAACAAGCTGCCCGTCGTTTTGGTGGAACCCTGACCGTTTCGTCGGTCCCGCCGGGCTTTTGCAGGCGTATCGGTTCTTAGCAGACAGCCGAGACCAAGCCACTGATGAGCGTCTAGCTAAACTAGATGACCCCTTCAGTGTGTTTCGGTGTCATGGTATTCAGAATTGCGTCAATGTATGTCCAAAAGGTCTCAACCCGACGCGAGCGATCGGCCACATTCGAACTATGCTATTAAATCGGGCCGCCTGATCGGTCGGGTTATATATCGCATAACCTAGAGTTATATTGGGGAAAATTAACGCCGCATTTGCGGCGTTTTTGCGTTTAAAGGGACCGAAAACCGTGTCGGTTTCGTCTTTTGACGAGTAAAATCACTATCCGAAGCGGAATTATCTAAACAAATACAGTGGTACCGAAGACCAGTACTACTTAAAAAAATAGTCTTATTAAAAAAGATTCCGCCATAGCTTCGGGGGAAGTGCGCATGGATGAGTCAGTAGACCGACCTTGCATGGAAGAGCAGCGCCGCTCGTCATATCTGTCGGGCGGAAATGCTGCTTACGTAGAAAACTTATACGAAAATTACCTGCGCGATCCAAATGCAGTGCCGTCTGAGTGGCGAGATTACTTCGATCGCCTACCCAGAGTAGATAGCACAGCGGCAACCGCTCGGGATCTGCCTCACTCGGTATTGCGAACCCAGTTTGCGCGAATCAGCAAAATGCGCGTCCGAACCGAGGCGACGCGAGCACAAGATTCTCAAGCCACCGAGTATGAGCGCAAGCAGGTTCGTGTGGTCCAGATGATCTCGGCATACCGGCAGAGGGGACATCAGAAGGCTAAGCTTGACCCGCTTTCTTTAAACGGCCGTGAGCCCGTAGCCGACCTTGAATTAGAGTTTCATGAGCTGTCAGAGGCCGACTTGGACACTGTATTCCAGGTTGGAAGTCTGTACATCGGCAAGGCGGATGCGTCGTTATCAGAGATACGCAGCGCCCTAGAGAAGACATACTGTCACACTGTGGGCGCCGAGTTCATGCATATCGTGAACACCGAAGAGCGCCATTGGATCATGAGTCGAATGGAGTCTGTTCGCAGTGCTCCCATTCTTGATCGCGAGGAGCGGATCCAAATTCTACGTCGGCTGATAAAGGCCGAGGGTCTGGAAAAATCACTGGCTTCAAAGTATCCGGGCACCAAGCGGTTTGGACTGGAGGGAGGCGAAAGCCTGATTCCTATGATGTCTGAGGCGATACAGCGAATCGGGGGCTATGGGGCAAAGGAAGTCGTCATCGGCATGGCGCATCGTGGCCGGCTCAATGTACTCGTTAACATTCTGGGTAAAAATCCAAGCGAGCTGTTTGATGAATTCGAGGGCCGAGTCTCTTATTTTGGGTCGGGCGATGTCAAATATCACCAGGGCTTTTCGTCCAATGTGATGACGCCAGGGGGTGAGTTGCATTTGGCCTTAGCCTTCAACCCATCACACCTTGAAATTGTATCGCCTGTTGTGGAGGGCTCTGTCAGAGCTCGTCAGGATCGTAGACAGGACGCTGATGGCGATCGAGTTGTCCCGATTGTTATCCACGGCGATGCGGCTTTTGCGGGGCAGGGCGTTGTCATGGAGACATTTCAGATGTCTCAAACCCGCGGCTACAAGACCGGGGGAACCCTGCATATCGTGATTAACAACCAGGTGGGCTTTACGACCAGTCGACAGGAGGATGCGCGTTCTACGGAATACTGCACCGATATCGCCAAAATGGTTCAGGCACCCATCTTCCATGTCAACGGCGACGATCCCGAGGCGGTGGTATTTGCTACTCAGCTCGCGGTCGATTTCCGAAACCAGTTTAAGAAAGATGTGGTGATCGATCTAGTCTGCTACCGGCGTCGCGGTCACAACGAGGCTGACGAGCCCTCGGTGACTCAGCCCATGATGTACGCCACGATCAAGCAGCATCCATCAACGAGGGACCTGTACGCTTCGCGACTAGTTGAAGAGGGGGTTCTGACTACCGACGAAGATCAGGCACTTATGGAGCGTTATCGCGAGTCACTTGATCGTGGTGAGCCGCTGGTAACACAGCTCGTCATGGAGCCAAACACCAGCCTATTTGTCGACTGGAAGCCTTATTTGGGACATAGCTGGGATCTTGATTGCGATACCTCGATGGATATCGGTAAGTTGCGAGCGCTAGCTGAGCGCATGAGTGCCGTGCCCGATGGGTTTGCGCTACAGCGACAGGTGAAAAAGCTACTCGAAGACAGAACGAAGATGGCCGCCGGTGCGATGGATATCAACTGGGGTTTCGCTGAAAACCTCGCGTATGCCTCACTCATTGCCGATGGTTTCCCGATCAGAATGACCGGACAGGACATCGGACGCGGCACCTTTTCGCACCGTCACGCCGTATTGCATGCTCAGAACAAGCAGGAGGCTTGGGTACCTCTGCAGCACATTAACGATGAGCAAGCCGAATTCCACATCTATGATTCGCTATTGTCGGAGGAGGCTGTTCTCGCATTTGAGTACGGCTACGCGACGACCGCACCCACAGGTTTGGTGATATGGGAAGCGCAGTTCGGTGATTTCGCCAATGGCGCCCAAGTGGTAATCGATCAGTTCATTACCAGCGGTGAATATAAGTGGGCGCGACTCTGTGGTCTCACGATGTTATTGCCCCATGGCTACGAGGGGCAGGGGCCTGAGCACTCTTCGGCTCGGTTAGAGCGATATTTGCAGCTGTCTGCGGAAGAGAACATTCAGGTTTGTGTGCCCACGACACCCGCACAGGTATTTCACATGCTGCGTCGGCAGGCGATAAGACCTTTGAGAAAGCCGCTTATCGTCATGTCGCCCAAGAGTTTGTTGCGTCACAAGAGCGCAGTGTCCTCGCTCGAGGAGCTCGCGAATGGTCACTTCGAGCCGGTCATTGATGATGTGCGTTGTGCCCATAGCGAGAAGGTGTCAAGAGTCATTCTGTGCTCTGGCAAGGTCTATTACGACCTCGATGCAGCGCGTGAAAAAACAAGCAGTGAACACGTGGCCATTGTTCGGGTGGAACAGCTCTATCCGCTACCAGAGAAGCGGCTGTCAGAGGTCCTTACGGCCTATCCTGAGGCGAAAGAAGTTGCCTGGTGCCAAGAGGAACCTATGAATCAGGGCGCCTGGCATTCGGTGCAAGACGAACTTCGCGAATTAGCGACAGTGCACTGTGGCGCGCCGTTTCGTTACATCGGGCGACCTGCATCAGCTTCGGTATCAGCGGGCTACGCAGCGCTTCACTTACGCGAGCAACAAGCATTTATTTCGGAGGCTCTGGGGGAATGAGCGTCCAGACAACGGCAGCAATAATGGAAAACGATTATGACTATTGAGATTAAAGCGCCGGCATTTCCTGAGTCAGTGGCCGATGGCGAAGTCGCTGTTTGGCATAAACAGGAAGGAGATGCGGTCCAGCGAGACGAGTTATTGGTTGAAATTGAAACCGACAAGGTGGTGATGGAAGTGGTTGCCCCTGAGTCCGGTCATCTTTCACGGATTGTGGCCGCAACAGGGGACACGATCCTAAGCGAGGCACTGCTAGCGGAACTGACACCGGGAGAGGTATCGGCGGCCGCAGAGTCGTCAAATGACTCCGAGCCTTCGGTTAGTCAGGACGAAACTCCTGCTATGGGGCCTGCGGCGCGTCAGTTGGTAGAGGAACATAAGCTTGATCCGGCGGCCATTGCTGGTAGGGGTAAAGGTGGTCGAATTAACAAAGATGACGTTTTGGCACATCTGGCGTCGGTAAACGCTGTACAGGAGGAGCCCACGGGAACTGCCGTATCAGCACCCGCACCAGTGGCGCCATCAGCGCCAGCAGCAACGTCTTCGGCTGTCGATGTGAGCGGGCCCACCAGCGAGCGTATTGAGCGACGTGTGCCCATGACACGTATGCGGGCTCGAATCGCCGAACGGTTGCTGTCTGCGACACAGCAAACGGCGATGCTGACCACCTTCAATGAGGTCGATATGGCGCCGCTAATGCGTTTAAGATCGCAATATAAAGACCAATTTGAGAAAGCGCATAATGGAACCCGTCTCGGTTTTATGGGCTTCTTTGTTCGAGCATGCTGCGAGGCCCTAAAGCGTTTCCCTGAGGTGAATGCGTCGATCGACGGCAACGATGTTGTTTACCACGGCTATCAGGATATTGGTGTAGCCGTATCGACAGAGGATGGCCTTGTCGTTCCTGTGCTCCGCGACGCTGATTTCATGAGCATCGCCGACGTCGAGGCTGCTATTAGGGATCTTGGCCTCAAGGCGCGTCACAAAAAGCTGACCATAGATGAAATGACCGGTGGCACGTTCACCATATCGAACGGTGGCGTCTTTGGATCACTGCTATCAACCCCTATCCTGAACCCTCCGCAGACCGCTATTTTGGGCATGCACGCGATCAAGGATCGACCCGTTGCTATTGATGGTGAGGTGGTGATCAGGCCCATGATGTATTTGGCCTTGTCCTACGATCACCGATTGATCGATGGCAAAACCGCGGTTCAATTTTTGGTGACGGTCAAAGAATTAATCGAAGATCCATCGCGCATATTACTTCAGCTGTAAGAGGTAGGAATTTATGTCAGAAGCATATGATGTTGTAGTTATAGGATCGGGTCCAGCGGGTTATGTTTGCGCCATTAAGTGCGCTCAGTTGGGCCTGCAGACAGCGATTGTAGAGAGCTGGACCGACGGCAAAGGAAAGCCTGTATTCGGTGGCACCTGCCTCAATGTGGGCTGTATTCCCTCAAAGGCGCTACTCGATAGTTCGCACAAGTTTGCCGAAGCAAGAGACCATTTCGGTGATCATGGCATCGGAATCAAGTCACAATCGATCGATGTATCATCGATGTTAGCGAGAAAAAATAAGATCGTTTCTCAGCTGACGGGTGGTGTGTCGTCACTGTTACAGCATAACGGCGTGACGGTGGTTCAGGGACGCGGTCAATTGAAGGCAGGACGATCCGTAGCAGTCACTGATGAGTCTGGAGCGGTCAAAGAGCTTTCGGCGACCAATGTTGTGCTGGCATCCGGTTCCGAGCCCATCAATATACCGCCAGCTCCTGTTGATAATGATGTCATCGTTGACAGCACGGGAGCGCTTGAGTTCGATGAAGTCCCCGAACGTTTGGGAGTGATAGGAGCCGGCGTCATTGGTCTTGAACTGGGAAGCGTCTGGGGGCGCCTGGGTGCTGAAGTTGTTTTATTTGAGGCACTAGATTCCTTTCTACCAATGATGGATGCGCAGGTTAGTAAAGAGGCCGCCAAAGTCTTTAAGAAACAAGGCCTCGATATCAAACTGGGCGCACGAGTAGTCAAGACTGAAGTTAAAAAGGGTGGCGTTACCGTCACCTACTCAGAGAAAGGCGAGGAAGTAACCGCCGAGTTTGACCGGCTGATTGTCGCGGTAGGGCGCAAGCCACGAACACAGGATCTGTTTACCGAGGATTCGGGTGTCACGATGGATGAACGGGGCTTCGTCTTTGTGAATGACTCCTGTGTCACCGAAGCGCCTGGTGTTTGGGCAATCGGAGACATTGTTCGTGGGCCTATGTTGGCACATAAGGGATCGGAGGAAGGTGTCATGGTTGCAGAGCGAATCCACGGTAAACCGGTTCAACTTAACTACGATTGCGTGCCCTCAATTATTTACACACACCCCGAGATAGCCGCTGTGGGTAAGACCGAGCAGGAACTCAAGGCAGAGGGTGTCGATTACAAAGCAGGGTCATTCCCTTTTGCTGCGATTGGCAGAGCCTTGGCAAGTGGCGAAACCGATGGTTTTGTCAAAATCATCGCCGACGCCAAGACAGACCGAGTGCTCGGTGCTCACGCTATCGGACCAGCTGCCGCAGATCTGGTGCAACAAATGGTGATTACCATGGAGTTTGGGGGCAGCGCAGAGGACTTGCAGTTGATGGTGTTTGGCCATCCAACGATGTCCGAGGCGGTACATGAGGCCGCACTGGCTGTCGACAATATGGCGATTCACATGCCAAACAGGAAAAAACGATAACGACATAATAGGGACTCTCAGAAAAAAGAGAGCCTAAGCGACGTGAACGCGTCATCGAGAGATCAACACTAGGGGGACTTATGAACTTGCATGAATATCAGGGCAAGGCTTTGTTTGCGGAATACGGCCTGCCCGTTTCCGTCGGACAGGCTGTCGATACGCCCGAAGCGGCGGCGGCCGCAGCCGAAGCGATTGGCGGTGACAAATGGGTGGTAAAGGCTCAGGTTCACGCGGGCGGTCGCGGAAAGGCGGGAGGCGTGAAGCTGGTGGATTCGCCAGTCGAGGCTAAAGACTTCGCAGCACAATGGCTTGGTCAAAATCTGGTTACCTATCAAACAGACGCTAGCGGGCAGCCGGTGTCGAAGATATTGGTAGAGACTTGCACCGATATCGCCGACGAACTCTATCTTGGCGCCGTGGTGGATCGCGCAACCCGCAGGATAGTCTTCATGGCCTCGACGGAGGGTGGTGTCGAAATCGAGAAAGTCGCTGAGGAAACACCTGAAAAAATCCTAAAAGCGACCATCGATCCACTGGCAGGGCCACAGCCTTTTCAAGGCAGGGAACTCGCCTTTAAGCTGGGATTGAGTGGTGTTCAGGTCAAGCAATTTGTCAATATTTTCATTGGCTTAGCTAACCTTTTTAAGGAAAAGGACTTGGCTTTGATTGAGGTCAACCCGTTGGTAATTACCGACGAGGGCAACCTGCACTGTCTCGATGCAAAGGTGGTGGTCGATTCAAACGCAATGTATCGGCACAAAGATCTTCAAGCGATGCACGATCCGTCGCAGGAAGACGAACGCGAAGCAAAGGCTGCGGCATGGGAGCTCAACTATGTCGCTCTCGAGGGTAACATCGGTTGCATGGTGAACGGCGCCGGTCTCGCTATGGGCACCATGGATATTGTCAAACTCCACGGAGGACAGCCCGCGAACTTCTTGGATGTCGGCGGCGGTGCCACGAAAGAGCGTGTCACCGAGGCTTTTAAGATTATTTTATCAGACGAGAACGTAAAGGCGGTTCTGATCAATATCTTTGGCGGCATTGTGCGCTGCGACTTAATTGCCGAGGGCGTTATTGGTGCGGTAAATGAGGTTGGTGTGACGGTACCCGTCGTTGTGCGTTTGGAAGGTAATAACGCAGAACTCGGACGCGACGTACTGGCTAATAGCGGATTAAACATTATTGCAGCCACGAGTCTGACTGACGCGGCTCAGCAAGTAGTAGCTGCGGCGGGAGGTGACGCATGAGCATTTTAATCGACGGCAATACTCGAGTGATCTGTCAGGGCTTCACTGGCTCACAGGGAACATTCCACTCAGAACAGGCGATCGCCTATGGCACGCAAATGGTTGGTGGGGTTACGCCGGGTAAGGGGGGACAAGAGCATCTAGGTCTGCCTGTATTCGATACCGTGAATGATGCAGTCGCCGAGACAGGTGCCAATGCATCGGTTATCTATGTACCTGCGCCTTTTTGTAAAGACTCCATTTTGGAAGCGGCTAATGCCGGGGTTGAGCTCATTGTCTGCATCACCGAGGGTATTCCAACGCTGGATATGCTGGACGCCAAAGTCCGGTGTGACGAACTAGGTGTTCGATTAATCGGACCCAACTGCCCCGGAGTCATCACACCCGGTGAGAGCAAAATTGGCATTATGCCCGGTCATATCCACCTCCCAGGTCGAGTCGGTATTGTCTCTAGATCGGGTACCTTGACCTATGAAGCGGTGAAACAGACCACGGATGCAGGTTTTGGTCAGTCAACTTGTGTTGGTATTGGTGGCGACCCGATTCCCGGTTCGAATTTCATCGATATTCTTGGTTTATTCGAACAGGATGGGGCGACCGAAGCTATCGTGATGATCGGCGAGATCGGCGGGTCAGCTGAAGAGGAAGCCGCCGCGTTCATTAAGGAAAATGTTAGTAAACCTGTGGTGTCATACATTGCAGGTGTGACTGCACCAAAAGGTAAGCGCATGGGGCACGCGGGCGCGATCATTTCGGGTGGCAAGGGAACCGCCGATGAAAAATTCGCCGCGCTTGAAGATGCTGGTGTTAAGACAGTTCGTTCACTGGCTGATATCGGTACAGCCATGAGTGAGATCACTGGCTGGTAACCCGAGGCTATCCTTGAGTAAAAGCCCACATCACGTGGGCTTTTTTGTTTCTGAACACTTGAAATTGAGTGGGCAAACCCAATGTAAAGCGTGAAGAAAATTACCGGGAGCTCGTAATGTCCGCTAAACAAACTATGGGGTTTCAAACCGAAGCAAAACGTTTGCTTCAGTTGATGATTCACTCGCTCTACTCGAACCGTGAAATCTTCCTGCGGGAGCTTATTTCAAACGCATCAGACGCTATCGATAAGCGCCGTTTTGCAGCGATCGAAGATAGCTCGCTAGACGTGAGTGTCGAGGGTTATGAAATTCGCGTTGAAGTCGACGAGGAGGCAAAAACGCTGTCGATCAGTGATAACGGGATTGGCATGTCTCGCGACGATGTTGTCGAGAACTTAGGCACCATTGCAAAGTCAGGCACAGCTGCCTTTATGGAGCAGCTTAGTGGCGATCAGCAAAAAGATAGCCAGTTGATCGGCCAATTCGGTGTTGGCTTCTATTCCTCGTTCATTGTCGCTGACCGCGTGGAGGTCATCACTCGAAAAGCGGGTAGCGATGAGGCCACCCATTGGGAATCAACTGGCGAGGCCGAATTCAGCATTGACGAGGCGTCACGTGAGGCACCGGGCACTACCGTGATTCTTCATTTGAATACTGAGGCCGAGGAGTTTGCCTCACCTTGGCGTGTTCGCAGCGTGATTAAAAAGTACTCAGATCATATTTCTGTCCCGGTGCTGATGCAGGAACAAAAGCCACCGAGTGACGATGAGGCTGATGCTGACGATGATATTCCCAACTGGGAGCGTGTTAACGAAGCCAAAGCGTTGTGGACTCGTAGCCGTTCTGAGGTGTCTGACGACGAATACAAAGAGTTCTATCGTCATGTGTCGAGTGATTATCAAGAGCCCTTGAGTTGGAGTCATAACCGCGTAGAAGGCAAGCTCGAGTACACATCGTTGTTGTATCTGCCCAGCCAAGCGCCATTTGATCTATGGAATCGCGAGGGTGCGCGAGGCTTGAAGCTCTATATTCAGCGCACGTTTATCATGGACGACGCGGAGCAGTTTCTGCCGCTTTACCTGCGTTTTGTTAAGGGAGTATTGGACTCTCAGGATCTACCTCTCAACATCTCTCGAGAAATTCTTCAGCAAAGCCCACAGGTCGACTCGCTCCGAAGCGCAATGACGAAGCGGGTGCTGGATATGCTGGCCAAAATGGCTAAATCGGACGCCGAGAACTACCAGAAGTTCTGGCAGACCTTTGGCAATGTGTTGAAAGAAGGCCCGGGTGAAGATTTTGCGAATCGAGAAAAGATTGCCGAATTACTCCGTTTTAGCTCGACGCATGACGACAGTGACATTCAAAACGTTTCGCTTAAAGACTATTGCGAGCGGATGTCAGAGGGGCAGGACAGCATTTACTACGTGGTGGCTGAAAATCACGTGACGGCCAAAAACAGCCCTCACATTGAGGTCTTTCGTAAGAAAGGTATCGAAGTGTTGTTGTTATCCGATCGGATAGACGATTGGCTTATGGGCCATTTGAACGAGTTCGAAGGGAAAACACTCAAGGATGTGGCCAAAGGCGAGCTCGATTTGGGTGATAGCACTGACGAAGAGAAAGCGGAACTCGAAGCTGCCAAGGAAGCGAGCGAGAGCTTGCTCGAGCGCATGAGCAGCGCGCTCGATGGCAAAGTGAGTGAGGTCAGGCCGACACTCAGGTTGACCGATTCTCCAGCGTGTCTGGTGGTCGGCGAGCA
>NTKA01000007.1 GCA_002456975.1 Halieaceae bacterium MED-G27 | reverse complement strand
CAGGAGCAGATCGATGCGTCTGAGTTGATGTTGGATGATGATCCGTCGACACCTAGTGGCGGACCTATGGGGCCACCGGTTGCTGACTTCACTGGTGTGTTTGGTGGTGCGCAAGCGGGTGCTGACAACACGTTCACAGTACCGTCAGGGTCTGAGTCGTGGGCTGGTTTTGCGAACCTCAACACTGATCTATATCCACTAGTCTTCGAGTTTGGAGGCAGTATTACCTTCATGGGATCAGTGGCAGATGGAGGTACCGCAGAGGTTCAATTCCGCTTTGAGAAGAAGCCAAGCCCCGATACGGAGCCGTCATTCAACACCGAAGTTGTCACCATCGAGGGGGCTGACCCGATGATGTATCAGGTGGAGTTTGAGCCTCAAGGTACGAACAGCTTCGAGTCGTTCATCATGTACATCGACACACGTGATGTGACGGTAACGATCACCGATGTGCGTGTGCAGCCTGCACCAAATCCGAAGTTTGCAGTGATGGATGGCGTGTTCGATGGATTTATCGCGGAAGGTGATACCTTCGAGTTCCCAACGGGAGCAGCGGCTTGGGCGGGTGTTGCAAATACCAATACGGCGCTCTATCCATTGAGTTTCCCGAACGGTGGTGAAGTCCGATTCAAGGCGGGTACACCTCCAGAGGGTGGCTCGACCCAAGTTTACTTTAAGTTCGAGGCGAATCCTTATCCGAATAACAATCCTTCCTTTGATACGTCGACGGCATTGGTTTCTGGTGAGCTGACGGATTACACGCTGGAGGTTCCGGCGCAAGATCCGGATCAGGAGTACAACTCGTTCTTGATGTACATCGTTGAGCGTGATCAGCCGGTCATGGTGGAGAACATTGAAGTGGTCTCATTTGGGCCGCCCGATGCAGATGACGACGGTATTCCGGACAGCGAGGATGCGTTCCCGAATGATCCTGCGGCCTCGGTTGATACCGATGGTGATGGTATGCCTGACGATTGGAATGAAGGTGTTGATGACATCCTGATCTCTGAATCTACTCTGACTCTGGATGATGATGACGATAACGATGGCTATACCGACGAGGAAGAATTAGCGGATGGAACCGATCCAGCGAATGCCGATTCGACCCCATTTGTGCCGCGGTCGATTATCCGTCTCTTGTTACCCATCCTTAATTCAGCACTTTAGGGCCTATCGTTAAGGTATGAATTAAGGGTAGGGCCACGTAGTGTTAAGCGATTAAGCAAAGCCGGGGACAACCCCGGCTTTTTTTACCTACGATTTAGCAGCTTAAGCTATTTTTTTTGCCCGCTTTTCGCCCATTGTCCGGGAGTGTACCGCTAAGCGATATCCCCACTTCTGAGTTAGACTTTCTCAATACATCTAAGCAAAAGGTATCGTTATGGGCCCATTTTTAACCGGCATCGTGGTGTCAATCGTAGTCATGGCGATCGCCTGGTTTGGTGATACCACAGGCGCTGAATTGTATGGCTTGCCGTTTATGTTGGCGCTTGCGCTCGGCGTCTTTGTGATTCAGTGGATTGGCTTGATCCACGCCCGCACATTCGAAACCGAGAAGTTCTATGACCTGGTGGGGAGCATTTCTTATATCGGCGCCACTGCCTTTGTGGTCTCTACGGTTGAATCGGTTGGACTGCGCCAACAGCTCATTGCGGTTGCTGTTATTGTCTGGGCGCTTCGTTTAGGACCTTTTTTGTTTCGCCGTGTGTTGGCGGTCGGCGAGGATCAACGATTTCGTCATATCAAAAAGTCGACGCCCCGATTCTTTTTGGCGTGGACCCTTCAGGGCACCTGGGTATTTATCACTGCAAGCGCGGCGCTGGCTGCAATTGTGGCGCCCAATACCAAGCCACTCGAGCCTCTGTTTTACGCCGGTGCGGCATTATGGGTTATCGGCATGGCTATCGAGGTTATCGCTGATGAGCAGAAGAATGCATTTCGAAAGAATCCCGATAATGCCGGCAAGTTCATCACCACCGGGCTTTGGGCTCGCTCGCAACACCCAAACTACTTTGGGGAGATCATGCTTTGGGTAGGCGTTGCTGTGATGGCGTTGCCATCGCTTCAGGGCAGTGCACTTATTTTCCTACTGTCCCCTGCATTGGTAACGCTCCTGCTCACCCGCGTCAGCGGCATCCCAACCCTGCGCAAGGCAGGTGAGAAGCGCTGGGGCAATAACCCCGCGTATCGAGCCTATCGCGAAAACACGCCGGTACTGATTCCGAAGCTGTTTTAGGTACCACAAAACGTCCGAGTGATCCGCTCTTGGTCACTCGGTCCAGCTGCCCAGTCTGAGTCGTCGGTCTGCCAATCAAATGGTGTTTGCCAACGCTCGTAGCAGGCTAGAAGCGGTGTATTGTCGCCGTTCTCGGCGGCAGCAATGGCGCGTGCGACCTGATGATTCCGTGGGATGACTACCGGATTGGCGCGCTGCATAGCTCTTAAAGATTCCGCTGTATCGGCGCGATTCTTTTCGCGCCGGTGCTGCCATTCTTGGAGCCAGTCGGTGAGGCCCTCAGAGGCGTTAAACAGGCTTTCGATCGGCGACTGATGAGTCGACTGTGTTGCTACTTCGGTCAGCCAGCGATGCGCAAGCGTGTAGTCGAGTCTGTCGTTGCAGAGCGTTTTATAAAAATCATCGATCAGCGCTTGGTCATCTGGCCTGAAGGCGTCTAGCCCAAACTTGAGCGCTAGTCGTGCCTGATAGGCCTCGGTGTACCAGCGCGGAAACTCGTCGACCACCGCCTGCGCAATGGCTACCGACTGATCCTGATTCTCATGCAGTATCGGCAGAAGACAGGATGCAAATACACTCATATTCCAATGCGCTACGCCCGGTTGATTGGCATAGCGGTAGCGCCCTTGGGTATCGATTGCGCTGAAAACGGCGTCGTTATCAAATTCGTCCATAAAGGCACAGGGTCCGTAATCGACAGTCTCGCCGCAGAGCAGCATGTTGTCGGTATTCATAACCCCGTGGATAAACCCCAGACTCTGCCAATGCGCCACTAGCGCCGCAATCCGACGAGTGACTTGTTCTAGCAGTACCTGCGCGCGGGTTGCTGGCGTGTTCTCATCCAACGCCTCGATGAATTCTGGGTAATGGCGACGAACGATATAATTAACGACCTCGCCTAGGCCATCGCCGCCCTGGGTCATCGCAAAGTATTGGAGCGATCCCACGCGGAGGTGGCTACTCGCCACCCGGGTCAATACGGCACCGGGTTCGACACTATTTCGATAGACCTTGTCACCCGTAGCAACCGCCGCGAGTGCTCGTGTCGTTGGTACGCCCAGCGCGTGCATCGCCTCTGACAATAGGTATTCACGGACTACGGGTCCCACCGGAGATCGCCCATCGCCGCCGCGCGAATAAGGTGTTTGCCCAGCGCCCTTGAGCTGAATATCAACAATGTCACCACCAGGCTTTTCCCATTCGCCCAGCAAAATAGCCCGTCCATCACCGAGTTGCGGGTTGTACTGCCCGAACTGATGACCTGCGTACACCGTTGCGATCGGCTCGCTGCCATCGAGAAGGCTATTACCTGCTAAGGCCTCGAGCGCGATTTCGGAGTGGCGCCATGTCTGAGGTAGGCCCAGCGACTCCGCGAGTGACTCGTTCCATGCGAGCCAACTTGGTCGAGTCGCCGGTTCCGGGTCGGCCTGAGCAACATAGGGTGCGCCCAATTTGGCATAGGAATGTTGCCAGCTAAGGTTAGTCATCGCTAAGTGCTCCTCGGGATTAACGAGCGAAGCAGCGATTCCACGCCGCCGTCGTTGAGGCGACGCTTTAATTCAGATTCGAGGCCACGACGCAGTAAGCTCTCTAATTCAACTGAGCACCAGGATCGCAGATCGTCTTCTATGAGATTGCCGCGACACCGGATCGGCCATTCGATTGCCCTAAGGCGCTGATCGATTTTGCAATTGGGAATTTGCTCACCGAAGTCCTCACCAACAACGGCCTGCAGTTTGGCATCGAAGTTTTGGTTGGTTCGATCAATCGTGGTGACTCCGGTGACGACGAGGCCGGGAATAGCCAACTCTAGATCAGTGATATCAACTCGATAACCGTCCAGATTGTAGATGGCACTGAGCGAACGAATAGGAGTGCTTGTGCTCGCGGATCTCGCCGTCGGTCTACCGCTGGCTCTATTGTAGGCATTACACAGCTCTAGTTCGAGATTGATTTGTGAGAGTCCTAGATCGCTCCCCTCAAGGGTTGCCTCTCCAAAAATTTCAGGTGGCTCCAGCGTGGCGTCAGCCTGTATACCTTCAATATCCCACGCGAGATCAACAAAGCCAGAGGGGATAATCGAGCTGCCCAAGACTGCTAGTACCTCGCTGGCAAGGGCCTCATCGATCACTCCACTCGATGATATTTTGCTTTCGTCAGTACCACTACCGATTGTGAGCTGACTTTGAAGTTGACCTCCAAGGAGTCGCGCCTCGAGTATGGGCATGGACAGGTCATCAGCTGTGGGCACCACGACGACCCTAAACGCAGTGAATTCAAGCCTACTGATAATGGCGTCGAGGCCTGTCGTCGCACCGGATGGGTTGAGGGGGTCAAAAGTCGCGCGATCGACAGCGATTGAAAACCGTGGGTTTGTTGCCAGCTGCCACCAGTTTGTAGTAACGGTGATGCCCTCGAGCGCAGTGCGCCGGGCTACTGTGTCTTCTTTCGCCGGCGTCTCGATAGTCACCAGAGAACTATCGAACTGTATAGTGGGAAACAAGGTGAGCTGAGAGCCATCGAGAATAGAGATTGCCACGCCATTTTCTTTGGACGTGCTTTTAAGGCGTTGTTCTAACATGGTCATCAGACGATCAGACGGCACAGCAAAGGCAACAATAACAATGCCCAGCACCAAGAGTGCCAGTAGGCTTAGCAATGCTGTTACTGCTCGTTTCACAATCT
Source organism: Halieaceae bacterium MED-G27 (assembly GCA_002456975.1). GTDB lineage: Bacteria > Pseudomonadota > Gammaproteobacteria > Pseudomonadales > Halieaceae > Luminiphilus. Next base: position 56,128 of record NTKA01000007.1, on the reverse strand, counting down.
ACCTTTTCAATCGAACCGACCCGTTGGCTCTATGCGCCAGTCTCCTCGAACCGGCGTTGATAACGCCGCTCCACATGACAAGATAGTATACGCTCGCGCTCGCTTGCGACTAAAGGATCGGATTTTATTCGCCACAGCGTATCCCGTGCGCGCTTATGGGACTCCTTAAGGTCGACAATCGGTTCCGGGTAGTCTGTCGGTAAACTGAGTCTTTCAATCGGAGATAACAACCAGGGTTGATGAATCAGTGGCGTTGGCAGATGCGCAAGCTCGGGAACCCAGCGCTTAATGAAAACCCCATCAGGATCATGGTCCAGCGATTGCTTGACCGGGTTGTAAATACGAATGGTGTTGATGCCGGTGACACCTGCCTGCATTTGCATTTGTGGGTAGTGAATGCCGGGTTCGAAGTCGAGAAACTGAGACCCCAGCCATGTCACACCGGCTCGCCAGTCCTGCCATAGATGATGTGTTAGAAAACTAACCAGCATGGCGCGTGAGCGGAAGTTGATATAACCCGTAGCGTTTAGACAGCGCATGCTGGCGTCGATCAGTGGGTAGCCGGTCATGCCTTCGCGCCAGGCTGCCACCAACGCACCATCATGCCCTCTAGGCTGCTTCAAATAGCCGCGATTGATGTCTTCGAACTCCATGCGGCATTCCATCTCAAACTTCTGAACGAAGTGGCAGTGCCAATGCAAGCGTGATTCAAAGGCATTTAGCGCTCGCGCCCAGCCCGTTTGCTTTGGTTTGGCTCGTAGCGCCTGAACCACCTGCCGGAGACTCAGGTTTCCCCAGGCCAAATAGGGAGACAGCCGAGAGCAATGCTGTCTGCTGAGTTCGGGTTTTGAAATAAACCGTTGATAGCCCCAGCCTCGTTCACCGAGAAAGTCGCCAAGTACTAGTTTGCCCGTTCGCTCACCGCCGACTTGAACACCATCGCGGGCCTGGCCCCAGTCTCTGAGTCGGGTTGAGCGCAGTCCGTCCAGTGCTGAAGGTAACGGCGACAGAGCAGCTACTAATTGTTTGAGATCAATATCGGCGGGTGCTGGTGCCATCGCCTTCTCCCAGGCTTTGTTCCACCCCCGCCGATTGCGGCGGCCGCGTTCGATACCATTGGTTTGAAACTCTCGCCATTCAATGCCTTTGGTTTGGCAATACGCTGATACCACCTTGTCGCGTTGGAAGGTGACATCTAATCCAGTCTCTTCATATGAGAGGAGCGTGGTAATGCCAAGCGCGTCGTTCAGCGCCTGAATAACATCGAGCGCTTCACCCTCGAGTACTTCGATTGCCGCGCCCAGAGGCTCAAGCTGCGCGTTCAGGTCCGCCAATGACTGCGCAATAAAATGCCAGTGGCGCATTCGGTAGTGGGGGTTGTTGAGCAGACCCGGTTCAACGATGTAGATAAGCACTGTGGGCTTTCTAGTATCGATGGCCGCCGCCAATGCTGCGTGATCGCTCAGACGCAGATCACGCTTGAACCAAACGACCTGGGTCATAGCAATACGCCTTGTTGGAGTAGAGGGTTGTCCACGGGTGTTAATCGCTTGGCATCGATAAGCTCAAGTAAACCTTTGCGCATGGCACTCATGAGCATGCGATAGGCATCACGATCAAAAACGGTTTGAGCGCCGCGTTTCGTCGCCGTTTGTGCTTCGGTTGAGCTGTTGAAACAACCGAGCCAAGCCCAGTGATTGACCAAATGAAATTGCTCACTGGGCTGATCTTCCATAGGGTGGATATTGCGCTCCACCAGCAGCAACGGCCCTGCGAATGGCCAAGCGGCGATTCGGTCACGGTCCAACACAGACAGCAGTCGTGCGTTGTGTTCATCAACAGTCTCATCGCCCGCGCAGGCGCCATCGCAACGTTTCAGTTGATACTGAAAACAGGGACCACTGCCAGGATCCATGCCCATGACCCGCAAGCACAACCCGTGATCCCGTGCATGGCGACGCAGGGTGTTATCGATATGACGTCGATTGTGAAACAGGCCGTAGCAGTCGTCCGAACGATCCGCCCATGGCGAAAAGTCAGCGCTGGATGGTTGCAAAAATCCATCGGGAGACAGGCTGAGTTTTAGCGTCCAAAGTTTTCTCACTTGACGCTGACGACGATTGTACAGAGGGGTCTCCTGTTTGATCGCAGCGTTTTCTACTAAGAGTGCCCCGATCTCGCCCGATGTGGCACAGCAGTCGATTCGAGTGACCTCAGATATGATGCGCTGATGGCGACCGGGCTTTCGTCCCTCTTGAATATGGGCATTGATACGCGACTTTATATCGACGCTTTTACCTACGTAGAGCAGCGCGCCTTCACTCGAGAAAAAGCGATAAACCCCCGAGTAGCTGGGCAGTTCCTCAAGCGATTTGTCCGCTTGAGTGAAAGCGATTTTTTTAAGTTCGGGGAGCATTGATCAATGATGTCGCTACCGCGTGACAAGTGTCACCCGCGTCCATCTTTTGAAGAGCCTCATTTGACGTGGGTGCTAGCACTCAGCTCTGGATGTGTTGGTATGTGATGCGTCAGATGTCCTTGCCAGCAGGGTGGAGGCTTCAAACCCCAGACAAACGGTTGAGGAGATAACGATGAAACTGCAGCTATCGAAGCTCAAGGGTCGGGACGATATTGAGCGGTTCGTGATCGAGTCGGTTGATCTCAGTTTGTATATCGCCTTCGCGCAGATCGGCGGTGAAGAGCATCTGCTAGCCGACAGCAAGGACAAAGTCCTAAAAACGACTAACCTGCTGTCGATGCAGCGGCAGATTAAGCCATTCGGTGCTGTTGATTGCGTGCTTCGTCAACGCAGTGCTTACGACGAAATGGTGGGCAAGCCGCCAACGTCATACGGTGATAATACGATGGAGTTGTCGTTAGGCAATCAACCGCTGCCCGATTGGCTCAACTGAGGTCGGTGTCGTCCAAACCATGGCCCCAATCGCGCTTTGCCTTCAGATAGTTGCGGTTGAACTCATCCACACCTGAGACATGCTTGACTCGCGTTAGCGCAGGAACACCCATCGCCGTCAGGTCTTCCATCTTTTTCGGATTATTGGTCAATAGCCGAAGCGGTCGCCCGCGACCAAAGAACTTAAGCAGTGATGCCGCGTCGCTGAAATCGCGAGAATCGTCTGGCAACCCTAGCGAGCGATTGGCTTGGTAAGTGTCTTCGCCGCTGTCTTGCAGTAAATAGGTCGCGGCTTTCGCCCAGAGCCCAATGCCCCGGCCTTCATGGCCTGCCATATAAACCAAATACCCACCTTGTGGGTCAGCAGCGATACGATCGATAGCCGCCTCGTATTGGGGGCCGCACTCACAGCGACGCGAGCCGAACACATCGCCAGTCAAGCAGCTCGAATGCACGCGTACCAAGGGAGATTCGGAGGTGGCTGCGTTGCCAATCTCAAGCACGCTATTGATCGCCATGCTCGAGGCGAGGTTTGCAAATAGGTGTTGACCGCCTTGCTCGCGAAGATTGGAGGCTAGGTTCTCAACTTCGGCAAGTTCAGTACCGCGAACCGTGGCATACCAATTGGCTGTGGGGTGCTCTTCACCTCGTGCTAACGGCAGCGGGATGGGACCCATGCAGTTGATGACTCGCTGTCCCTGGGGCAGGGCATGGGTTACGTCGACTTGCGCGCCGGTTTCGTCAATATGAAACAGTTTGCCCTCACTGATGAGGCGCTCGCGAATACCGGGTTTCAAATAAGTGAACATGTAAGCCTGACTGCTCCCAGTAGAGAGTTGGTTGACACGTTAAGTGATGGTCGGTTGCTGCTGCGTGATGCAGTGGATACCGCCACCCATCGCAAAAATAACGCGCGAATCATAACTCAGTACGTTTCTATCGCTGTAGACGTCTTTCACTATTTCTACGGCGTGCTCGTCGGTTCGGTCGTTGAAAGTGGGGACTAAAACCAGATCATTAGCGATGTAGTGATTGACGTAGCTGTAATCAACCCAGCCATAGTTATCTTTGACCACACGAGGTGCTGGCATAGCTCGAATCTTAAAGCCTGCTGTCTCTAGCATGTCGCAATGGCCTGCCCACAAGCTCTGGTCAGGATGGCTTTCATCAAACTGGCGATGCACGAGCACCGACCCGTCGGGTGCAAAGGCTGCGATCATATCCACATGACCGCGGGTGCCGTGAGGTTGGTAATCCCGCCACAGGCCGCGCTCAAACCAATGCGCTCGTTCGGTTCCCAGGCAATGATGGATCTCCGCTTCGATGTCGTCGCCAGGCCTCGTTGGGTTGCGATCGGGGTCAAGCTGAACCGTTTTGGTGAGAAAGACATCGCCCAGACCGTTGACGGCTATGCCACCGCCCTCGTTGACTATGGGTGAGTCGATAACATCGATCCCTAAAATTTGGGCAATATGGCGCGCCACTAATGCATCGGGTTGCCAGGCAAAATCGGTGTTATCGCCCCAGCCATTGAAGATCCAGTCGACTGCCTTTAGCTTGCCATCTTCGGACACGAAGGTCGGACCCGAGTCTCTAAACCAGGCATCGTTATAGTCAAAGGAGTAAAGGGTCACCGCTGAGGATAATAGGCGCTCAGCACGGCTGAGGTGTGCCGAGTGACACAGCATGTGCAGTGGCTCGAACTCCGAGATGATGTTGGCGACATCGGTCCATGCTTTGGCAACCTCGTCATCGGTGACCCCAGCGCCTGGGTACGCTTCTCTGGGGAAGCCCATCCAAGTTGCATCGTGCGGCGCCCACTCGGGCGGCATGAATCGATTGATCGGTGTGGTCATGACAGATCTAATCCCGGGATGGGGCCCGAAATGCCAGCACCCGCGTTAGACCTCGGATTCACTCGGGGCTCGGTGAGCTTGCCATACGTGTCGGGTCGCCGAGTTGAAAAGAACGGAAATAATTGCAACCAGTCCTCGCGCTGGTTGATATCAATATCAACGATGAGCGCTGCCTCTTGATCGTCAGGCGCTTTTGCTAGCACCCGACCGAAGGGATCTGTGATAAAGCTGCCGCCATAAAACGTGATCAAGCCCTCGCAGCCAAAGCGATTAGGTACCACGATAAAAAGCCCGTTGGCGATGGCATGACCGGTAATAACGGCTCGCCATAGCGGCTGTGAGTAGAAGTCGGGGTGATCCGGCTCCGATCCAATCGCGGTGGGATAGCTCAATAGCTCTGCACCGCCCAAGGCGTAGCTGCGGGCGACTTCAGGAAACCACTCGTCCCAACAGGTTGGTAATCCGAGATTGAGGTCCACGCTATCGGTTTCAAGGCGATGAACGGGATAGGGCGACTCGGTTGGACCTTCGGCGAAGTAATGATCTTCGAAGTAGCCTTCAGTGACCGGAATGTGCAGCTTTCGCGTGTGTCCAACCAGCTCACCAGCAGGCGACACTATAATGGCGGTATTCAAGCCCCGTCCGTCTTCACTCTCCACTTTTTCGTAGAGCGATGCCTGAACGAACACGTCGCAAGACTTGGCCAGCGAACTCGCCATCGCCATGGTTGGACCATCGAGCAGCAACTCTGGAGCTCGATCAGCGGCTTGTGTCGGTCGTGTGTCCGCAGGGTACCGACTCAGCGTTAACTCGGGGAGGCTTACGAGCTGCGCGCCATGCTCAGCACAGCGGGCCACGCCCTCTGCTAATCGGGCGTAGTGGGTTTTTGGGTTTTCGTACCACTGCATTTGGTAGCAACCAACACTCAACGCTCTGGGCTCGCGCTCGGACGTGGCGCAGAGGCTGGGTTGCAACGGCTGTTTGATGACTTGGATGCTCACAACAATATCCCAAACGAATCTAAAGTTTGTATTTTGGCGCTAAACGCTTGAGCACGGTATACCTAGTTACGATTAACATGGACCTTGGGTCGCTTTAATCGCCCCCACATGGGATCTGGGTGCTGAGAATAGATACTCGGCGATACGTTCCCTAGCGTCTTGCCACTCCATGTAATCAGGGGTCAGTACATCGTTGAGTGATGATTCGATACTCTCGACGCCACGCAACAATGCATAATGCCGTTGATTGACAGCGCTCAGCCACCCTTGAACCTCACCCGCGAAATACTTTTGGATCACAGTATTGAGAATAATGGATGTCTGCGTTGCCTCGCCGCGCCGACAGAGGTCGTTTTTTGGCGTCACCTCAAGTAGGTTTGATGCCTGTGCTAGAAATGCGTACTGAGTATTGGCTGCCAGCAGCAGGCTGCCTCCCGCTCCGGTCCTGAGCTCAGAGAGGGCGAGCTCAATCGTTTCATCGTCCTCATCCCAGTCGCCACTAAGCCATCGCTCGATTCGGCGCGAGAGAGCATTGAGTGCCTGTGCTTCATCATCGCTACTATGTTCAGGGTAATCGCCCAACGACGGAGGTATTGACCAAAGCGCTTGCCACTCTGGACCTACAATCAGCGCGTTGAATATGCGCGCTGGCAATTGCTGCTGTTTCACCTCGTGGGCTTGCTCGATCACTTGTGCAAGCTTGTTATCGCCCGACGACGTGAGCACATCGATGCATGCCGGTGCCAAGCGCAAAAACTCCAAGTCGAGGAGTAGCTGCTGTGAAGGTGAGGCATTTTTCGCAAGCAAAGTGTTGCGTCGTGCAATATTGATCTTCAGTTCGCAGTCAGTCACCGACAATAAATCGATTAACCCGATTGACTGTGTCTCGATCGGGATCGACGCGATATCAAACTCGGTGATTCGGGGGGGGTTAATGGTCGGCCGCTCGGGTTGCTCGACCGACAATGTTTTCGAGAGCCTGTCGACATAGTTGTCGAGTAGGCTCTCTCCCAAAGGTGCGCCACCGCAGCCGGCTAGTAAGGTTGCAATCGAAAAGACTACAACCATGGTGATCGGTCTGTTCAGTTCGATTGCTCCAGTGCCGCTTGTGCACGCTGCTGCCATGCAAGCAGGTGCTCCAAACTATCATAGGGCTTGGTTTTTATCGACCAGCCAGCGAAATGAAGTAGCGCCAGCAAGTCGATGTCGGCCATGCTAAACGTGCTGCCCGCCAGAAAATCACGCTCTGATAATTCTCCGTTCAAGACACCAAAGGCGTGTTGCAGTTGGTGTGCACCACGCTCCGCAAGTTCGGGTATCTGGGCATAGTTTTGAGTGCCGGGCAGTGCTCGACCCTCAAAGCCAGGGCTCGTATTGCGAAAGACATCGGCAACCGCGCGAAAGACCTCGGTGAATAGCCGATGATTCCAATCCAAAACAGCGGCTTTTTCCTCGGGCGTAGAGCCCAACAATGGGCGCTCTGGGTAGAGCGCTTCTAGATAATGGGTCATGGCAACCACTGAGGTCAGGATGTCACCATTATCGAGTACCAATGCGGGGACAGTGCCGGTAGGAATGATGGCTAGGTACTCATCGCTGCGTTGTTCTTGCCCTTGAAAGTCGACTTGGTGAGTGTCGATAGAGATCGCTTTGTACTCCATAAAGAGTTTCAAGCGCTGTGGGTTTGGTGCTGGATCAAAGGTGTACAGTTTCATGTTGTTGCTCTTCTAAAAATGACAAGCGAATAATAGCCGATGATTATGGCGTCAAAGGTAACCAAGCTGCGGTTAGCTTAAGGCTTTTTTGGATAGCCGAACCACGCCTTATTGTGGCTCTGGTCGATTTTCGTCCAAATTGATATTTAAGAAGCGTTGAGCGTGATTTTGCTCCAGAGCGTTTGTCGTTATACTCCGCCCCCGAATCAAACAGAGAACTGGGCTAAACCTGCCATGCGCTATCTTCTTACATCGTTACTCGTGGTTACTTTTTCAGCATCGGCGCAGACCGATAAGCAACGCGCGGACATTGCCGAGCGTATTAAATCGTTTTCAACTGTCTGCGTTACCGGCGAGGTTTGTAACGCCGCGGGTGGTGATGCAATGGCAGCGCCTGCCATGGATGCGATGGCGGCCGCAGCATTGCCTGGTGAGGGCAAATACGTCACGTGCGCTGCTTGCCATGGTGCCAATGGTGGCGGTGGAATCGGTCCTGCTCTTGCAGGTCAGAGCACTGACTATATCGCTGGTCGTCTCACTGCCTATCGCGCCAATGAAATGGTAGGTGCACAAAGCGCGCTGATGTGGCCTAACGCAATGAATCTCAGTGATGAGGATATCCAAGATCTCGCTGAGTACGTCGCGTCATTCTAAGGCTGATCAGTAACTAAGCCCCGCCGCGGTTAGCGGGGCGAAAACTGAGAGCCTCAGCGAGATCATCTCTCCCGACGCGAGCCGAACCACTCAGATCAGCAATCGTTCGAGCTACGCGCATCGATCGATGTAGTGTTCTTGCAGAAAGCTTCAATCGATTAGCGGCCTTGGCTAGCCAATCCAAGTCTCCATCATCGAGCTGGCATAACGCCTCTAGTGCGCTACCCGGAAGGGCCGCATTTAATACCCCTTGCCGATGTAACTGTTGGCTTCGTGCTTGTGCGGTCTTCGTTTGAAGCGCGCCGGTATCTAAGCGCTCTTCGTGCTTTTTTAGAATCAATGCAGTGTCGACTCGGTTGAGCGTGGCATGAAGATCAAAGCGATCCATCAAGGGGCCCGATAGCCTTGATTGATAACGTTGTATTGCTGTAGCGCTGCAGCGACAGTTTGTTGTGGTCGACGTCAAGTAGCCGCAGGGACAGGGATTCATCGCCGCGATAAGTTGGAATCGCGCCGGATAGCTATGAGTAATGCCTGCCCTGACGACCGTCACTTCTCCCGATTCAAGCGGCTGTCACAGCGTTTCTAACACGTCGCGTTTGAATTCCGGTAGTTCGTCTAAAAATAGCACCCCGCAGTGTGCGAGTGTGATTTCGCCCGGTAGAGCTCGGCTCGTACCACCAATAAGGCCTGCCAGAGACGCAGAGTGATGCGGAGCGCGAAACGGACGTTCGTCGGATGGGGTCAGCCCTGCGATATCCTGAATGATCTGAATCTGAAGTCGTTCGTCGTCGGTAAGATCTGGTAGTAGCAAAGGCAAAGTCGACGCCGACAATGTTTTACCGGTGCCGGGCTCACCGGATAACAGCAGGTGATGACCCCCTGCCGCCGCAATAGATAGTGTCCGGGTCATCATGGGTTGTACCATCAATTGCTCTGACAGCTGCTGTGGTTTGGTGGCTCGATTGTTAGCGCTAGGTTCACCATGCTGTCTATGACTGCTTTGTCTATGACTGCTTTGTCTATGACTGCTTTGTCTATGACTGCTTTGTCCATTACTGCTTTGTCCATTACTGCTTTGTCCATTACTGCTTTGTCCATTAAGAGCTGTTGTCGATGCTGTCGGCAGTGGTGTTTGCAACAGATCGGCCAGCGTGCCTAAGGGGTGTAGCTGACTGCTTGAAACGCAGGGAAGTGCCTGACTGCTGGCGTTGGGCAAAACGATAGGTCTGGCTTCCCGGGTTGCTTTGACCACGGCGCTCAAAAGGCCCTTACAGCCCAGCAGACGGCCGTCGAGACCAAGCTCTCCGTAAAACTCTTTACCGTCGGCCAGACCCGGTTGTATTTGCCCTGATGCGGCGAGTAGCCCAACGGCGATCGCCAAATCGAATCGGGCGCCGACTTACGGCAGTTCTGCCGGAGAGAGGTTGATGGTGATTCGCGAATCAGGCCATTTAAAGCCCGAGGAGATGATGGCACTTCGAACCCGTTCTTTTGACTCGCGCACCGTGCTCTCTGCCATGCCCACAACATTCACAGCGGGGAGTCCGGGTGTTAGATGGACTTCAATCCAGATAGGGGGAGCATCAAGTCCCAGCTGCGCACGCGATGCCACTCTTGCAAATCGCATAAGACGTCCTTGTCTCGCGGTTATTAATGTTGTGCAGGTCTTTGTCGTTCCAATGAGTCACGGCTAGTAAAGTGGCTAGGGGGCGAGAGTTCGCTACGCGGGGCCTTCTTAGCTACGCAAGTCCTTTGTAACTACGCGGTTCCTGCCCAGCTCAACATAGGCGCATGCATGCTCAATAGGTTGGGGTGGCTTACTCAGCGCTCTTGGCCTCGAGCATCTCCATCAGCTTTGACACCTCGTTTTCTAATGCCTCCACCTTCTCTCGGGTACGACGCAAAACCGCCGCTTGGGCATCGAACTCATCACGGCTGACGACATCAAGATCAGATAAGGTCGACTGCGCGACAGCCCGGGCTGAGGTACCGATTTCCGATTTAAGGTTTTCGCCTTCTTCTACAATACGTCCCAGTAAATCACCTAAGCCCCGTTTACTGCTCTGCCGACTCTCATTGTTGTCCGCCATTCGTCTCTCTCCCTGTAGCGGCTGCACCATAACGTAGCACGCCCTGTTTGTACGCATCATTACCGCCCTGTTTTTATCATTTGCGCACCATTGTGGTGCGAATACTGATACCCCCAGAGGGGTAAAAAGACAGTTTAAAGCGCTAAGCCACTGATTATATAAATTTTTTTGAAAGTTGGACTATTGCTCGCAATGACTCTCGCGGACGGTCGACCTAATTAAGGATCGACGGACAAACATTGCCAAGCTCATAAAGGAGAGTTTCCCATGAAGATCAAACATATCGCCGCCGCTGCATTATTGACGGTTCCTACAGCACAAGCGTTCGCAGCCGAGGTGAGCGGCAACGTCGCCTTGACCTCTGACTATCGCTTCCGAGGTATTTCGCAGTCCGACAATGCACCCTCTATCCAGGGTGGATTCGATGTCGCATTCGACAGTGGTGTCTACATTGGCACTTGGGGCGCGGCAGTGGATTTTGATTGTTCGGTGGATCCTGCCTCTTGTGGTGGTCTCAATGGCGGTATCGAACTCGATTACTACGCGGGTTACGCGACTGATTTGAGCGACAGCGTCTCGGTTGATGTCGGTTATATCTTCTATGACTACCCACAGGACGAGGGTCTGCTGGGTGACTACGCTGAAGTCTATGGCTCGCTCTCGTTCGGTGACTTCGGTGTCGGCATCAACTATTCAAACGACTACTGGGGCGAGACGGGCAAATTCACCTACACCTACGCCACCTACAGCGTTGGCTTGTCCGACACAGTAGCACTCGATTTGCTCGTTGGCTCGGGTGACTACGATGAGCCCGGCTATCTCGACGGCACCACATCTCATATGAATTGGTCGGTTGCTCTGTCGACATCAGCGGCAGGCCTCGATTTTGCTCTGACTTATGAAGACACCGATTTGAGTAAGCCAGAAGCCTACGGCTATGACTGGGCTGAGCCTGCCTTAATTCTCAGTGTCGGCAAAAGCCTTTAAGACCACGTTTCACAACAAGGGAGAGTACTGATGAAACTCGTTAGTGCAGTTATCAAACCTTTCAAGCTCGATGATGTAAGAGAAGCACTGTCATCTATCGGAGTCCAAGGCATCACAGTCACGGAGGTCAAGGGTTTTGGCCGCCAAAAGGGCCATACCGAGCTTTATCGCGGTGCTGAGTATGTCGTCGATTTTTTGCCTAAGACCAAGGTTGAAGTCGCAGTTGACGAAGGCCTTTTGGAGCAGGTTATCGAAGCCATCTCCAATGCTGCTCAGACCGGCAACATCGGCGATGGCAAGGTCTTTGTCACGTCACTCGAACAAGCAATCCGAATCCGCACCGGTGAGACCGGTGTGGATGCGCTGTAGTCGCTAAGGAGGAACCCATGGAAGCTACAATGGAATTAACTTACGCGCTTAACACCTTTTATTTTTTGGTGTGCGGTGCGCTCGTAATGTGGATGGCAGCTGGTTTTGCCATGCTCGAAGCGGGACTCGTACGAAGCAAGAACACGACCGAGATCCTCACCAAGAACATCGTTCTGTTTGCAGTCGCGTGCACGATGTACATGTTGGTTGGTTACGAAATCATGTACCCCGACAACTCGAACTACTTGTTGAGCGGTATTACGGCGGAGAATCCTGAATTCGGCTACGCGGTATCGGCTGACTTCTTCTTCCAGGTGGTATTCGTTGCCACAGCGATGTCGATTGTCTCGGGTGCCGTAGCGGAACGCATGAAGCTTTTCGCCTTCTTGGCCTTCGCAGTCGTGATGACAGGCTTTATCTATCCGATGGAAGGTCACTGGACCTGGGGTGAAGCACCGGTATTTGGAATGTACACGCTTGGAGATCTAGATTTTAGCGACTTCGCAGGCTCAGGCATTGTGCACATGGCAGGTGCGGCTGCTGGTGTTGCTGGTGTGTTGGTTATTGGTGCCCGAAAAGGTAAGTACGGTGCGGATGGGTCGATCAATGCAATCCCCGGTGCAAACCTACCGCTCGCCACATTGGGCACATTCATTCTCTGGCTCGGTTGGTTTGGCTTCAACGGCGGATCAGTGTTGGCAACCGCGTCGGTGGCAGATTCAACCGCCGTAGCAAACGTGTTCATGAACACTAACGCAGCTGCCGCTGGTGGTTGTATTGCTGCGCTGCTTGTTGCTAAGGCGATGTTCGGCAAGGCTGACCTCACGATGGCGCTTAACGGGTGTTTGGCAGGCCTCGTTGCGATTACTGCCGAGCCATCGACACCAACAGCGTTGCAGGCGACGATTTTCGGCGCACTCGGTGGCGTACTAGTCGTATTCTCAATCGTCACGCTCGACAAGATGAAGTTCGATGACCCTGTTGGTGCGGTATCAGTTCACGGTGTGGTTGGACTGCTCGGCTTGTTGTTGGTCCCACTCACCAATGACGGTGCCAAGTTTTCAGGTCAGCTGATCGGCGCTGCAACCATCTTTGGTTGGGTATTCATCACCTCGTTCATCACGTTCAAAGCGATTGGATTAGTAATGCCGGTCCGCGTATCCGAGGAAGAGGAGTTCGAAGGCTCTGACCTCGCGGAGTGCGGCATGGAAGCTTATCCGGAATTTTCAACAACCAGGTAGTGACATTTTTTTAATTGGTGGTTGATTGGGGGACGCAAGTCCCCCTTTTTTTGCCTGTTAAAAAACGGTCAGTCGAAGCTGGCGATCGGATTTTTCGATCAAACTTAGCTGATAATTTGATTAGACCGATCGCGAATAAGCTTCTACATTGCTCACTATGGGCGGTCTCTCAGGCCAAGGCAGGAGGAGAGAAAGTTCGAGCGGTTATGTCACCGCATAGATCACAATAAATTGGAGGCTCTTCAAATGAAGACAACAATAAAAACCCTAGTGCTAGGTTTAGGCTTCGCTGCTGCGGCTGCGATGCCAGCTCAAGCCGAGAACACCTTTGCAAAGCCCCCCACCTTCTGGTGGCCCGAGCGAATTGACCTCACACCACTTCGACAGCACTCCCCCGAGTCAAATCCTTACGGCGCTGACTTCAACTACGCGGCAGAGTTCGCACAGGTCGATGTCAATGCCTTAAAAGACGATATTCGAGCTACGCTTACCGATTCGCAGGACTGGTGGCCAGCTGATTACGGTCATTACGGTCCCTTCTTTATTCGTATGGCCTGGCACAGTGCAGGTACCTACCGGGTGGCAGACGGTCGAGGTGGTGCTGGAGGTGGTCAGCAGCGTTTCGAGCCGCTCAATAGCTGGCCCGATAACGGCAATCTCGATAAAGCGCGGCGCCTGCTGTGGCCGGTCAAAAAGGCCTACGGCCGATCGGTAAGCTGGGCTGATCTGATGATCCTCGCGGGTAACGTTGCCATGGAAGATATGGGCTTCAAGACCTTCGGTTTCGCCGGTGGTCGCACCGACGACTGGGAGCCTGATTTGGTTTATTGGGGACCCGAGAAAGTCATGCTCGCCGATGAGCGTTATCAGGGCGATCGCAAGCTTGACAACCCCTTGGCAGCGGTGCAGATGGGTTTGATTTACGTAAACCCAGAGGGCCCAAACGGCAACCCTGATCCTGCGCTGGCTGCCCACGACATCCGCGAGACCTTTGGTCGAATGGCAATGAACGATGCGGAAACCGTCGCTTTGATCGCCGGCGGGCATACTTTCGGTAAGGCGCACGGCGCGCATAAGCCTGGCGAGTGTGTTGGTGTAGAGCCTGCAGGCGAAGCGCTAGAAAAGCAGGGCTTCGGTTGGGAAAACCGCTGCGGCAAAGGTCACTCGGAAGACACAGTGACATCTGGCTTTGAAGGAGCCTGGACGGCGACCCCCACCAAATGGGGCATGTTGTACCTCGCGAACCTATTCGCATTTGATTGGGAGATGACCAAAAGTCCAGCCGGTGCTATTCAATGGATACCGGTTGATAACCAAGCCGCGGAGACGGTGCCTGATGCGCACTTGGCCGACGTGAAGCATGCACCAATCATGTTCACAACAGACCTGTCGCTCAAAGCCGATCCATCCTATCGTGAGATATCGCAGCGGTTCCTAGCGAATCCAGCGGAATTCGAGGATGCCTTCGCTCGAGCATGGTTCAAGCTTACTCATCGTGACATGGGTCCGCGTGCGCGTTATGTCGGTGCCGATGTGCCTGCTGAGGTATTGATTTGGCAGGATCCTATCCCTGCGGTTGATCACAAGTTAGTCAGTGATCGCGATATTAAAGCCCTCAAAAAAGCGATCATGAAGTCGGGCGTTGAGCCAGTGTCGCTGGTCAAAGCAGCTTGGGCTTCGGCCTCATCGTATCGCGACAGCGATCGTCGCGGTGGTGCTAACGGTGCTCGCATTCGTCTAGCCCCTATGAATGGATGGGCGGTCAACGATGTCGATGAACTCGCGACAACGCTTGCCGTGCTAGAGAGGGTGCAGTCTGACTTCAACGAGCGAGCTCGAGGTGGCAAGCGCGTTAGTCTCGCCGACGTGATTGTCCTTGGTGGTGCGGCAGCGATTGAAGCATCAGCCTCGGCGCGTGGCCATGACATTAAAGTTCCATTCGTACCGGGTCGTATGGATGCATCGCAAGAAGCGACTGATGTGAACTCATTTGCTGCACTCGAACCTGTGGCTGACGGTTTCAGAAACTACTACGACGAGTCTCGTAATTACCTGAATCCGGTGGCGGCCATGATCGATAAGGCGAATCTGCTCGATCTGACGCCAGCTGAAATGACAGCATTGACCGGTGGCCTGCGAGCGCTCAATGCCAACGCAGCTGGCTCAGAGCACGGTGTTTTGACGGACCGTCCCGGGCAGTTGAGCAATGACTTCTTCGTCAACCTCATGGATATGGCGGTTGAGTGGAAAGCATCAGCGGAATTCCCCGGTGTCTACGTCGCCTATGATCGCGAATCAGGTGATCGCCGTTGGTCTGCAACCCCGGTTGATCTGATGTTTGGCTCGAGCTCTGAGCTGCGATCGATTTCAGAGGTGTATGCAGCAGATGACGGTGAAGCTATGTTCGTAGCTGATTTCGTCAGTGCCTGGACTAAGGTCATGCAAGCCGATCGCTTTGATCTCGACGTGCAGGGTGGGCCACAGGGTATGGTAGCCACGCGCTAACGCGTCTCTTTAGCTCTCATAGGCCCGGCAGTACTGCCGGGCTTTTTTTTGCCCACTAAAAAGCCGTCTGCACTAGCGCTTTTCGAAGCGCTTCAGATAAGCGATACTTGTGGCGCTATTCGCGAGTGTTAACGCGACTGAATAACTGAACGTTGGGGGTTTTCTGATGAAGTTGGTATCGGCCATTATCAAGCCATTTAAGCTAGATGACGTGAGAAGTGCGTTATCCGATATCGGTGTTCAGGGAGTCACCGTCACCGAAGTAAAAGGATTTGGACGTCAGCGCGGGCACACTGAGCTCTATCGCGGCGCGGAGTATGTCGTTGATTTTCTTCCAAAACTTAAGCTCGAGATCGCGACCTCATCCGATCAAGTAGAGCAAATTGTCGATACCATCATTTCGGCTGCCAGCACTGGCAAGATCGGCGATGGCAAAATTTTTGTATCTGAGCTCGATCAAGTTGTCCGCATCAGGACCGGAGAGACCGGAGAGGAAGCGCTTTAAACTAGGCCTTCGAGTGTCGCAGGCAACTCCGACAACGCGGTAATCGTGGTAGCACCGTTGTAATGACGCTCCTCGGGGTCAAACCAAATAGCGCGAATGCCTGCGTTTATCGCGCCCTTCACATCGTTCTCAATGCTGTCACCGATATGGACGCAACGTTCAGCGGTGGTTTGTGCTTGCTGTAGTGCCAGATTGAAGATCGCAGCGTCGGGTTTTGCCATACCGACTAGGTCGGCGCGAAGGGCAAAGCTGAAGTAGCGCCCCAAGCTGGTTTTGTGTACGTCGGCGTTGCCATTGGTAATGGCGGCAAGTTGATAGCGTTCGCTCAGCGCCGACAGGATATCGTGAGCGTCATCAAAAAGCTCAACATCGTTGCGTTTAGCCATAAAGCAGGCGAAAGCAGTGTTGGCCGATTGATCTGCTTGCTCGTCTGATAACCCCTTATGTCGCAGCAGTTCTCGCATAACGCTCAAGCGTAAATCGCTCACGTTTTCGATGAGGGACGGAGTCTTGTGGATCACGGTCTCTCGTACAGTATTTATCAACTCGCGATCGATATTGGCAGCAATGTCTGGGTGCTGATCTTTGATGCTCTGCCACTGAGCACGATCGGCAGCAATCAACGCGGGACGGGGATCCCAAACGGTATCATCGAGATCAAAAAAAAGCGTCGTAATCATGACTGTGGTTTGGTCTTCTGGGCTCGCGGATGCGCCTGGTCATAGACCTTAGCCAAATGCTGAAAATCAAGATGTGTGTAGATCTGAGTGGTCGAAATATTGGCATGGCCCAGCAGTTCCTGAACAGCCCTGAGATCGCCACTTGATTCCAGCAAGTGACTCGCAAATGCGTGTCTAAGTACATGCGGATGAACGGTTTGTTGCATACCGTGGCGTGCTGCGAGCGCCTTGAGTCTTGCCTGCACGGTTCGAGTGCTGACGCGGTTGCCTGTCTGAGTAACAAATAGTGGTGAGTCGTGGCCAAGCACTTCGTTGCCGATCGGTCTGCATTTCAACCAGGCATCGATCGCTACCAAAGCGGGTCCACCCACGGGTACCACGCGAGTTTTCTGCCCTTTACCGAGAACGGTAATGACTTTTTCTTGCCGGTCGAGATCACACAAATTGGCGCCGACCAGTTCTGACAAACGAAGACCCGCTGAGTAAAGTAACTCGGCAATGGAGTGGTCGCGCGTGAGCAGTGCTGACTCTGGGTGATGGTCGAGTAGCTGAGTGATCTGATCGGCTTCCAGGGTTTTCGGCAGTGTCCTAGGGACCCTCGGTGCACGCACGCCCTGTGTGGGATCGGAAAGCGATGGGTTGGTTCGTCGTAAAAACTTGAACAGCGAGCGCGCCGCTGACAAGTGACGCTGAATCGACGATGGCGCGAGCTTGTCGCGACTGAGTGTCGCGACCCACTGTCTTATATCCGCACTATGCAGGGTATCGGCTGTTGTAATGTTTTTGGCTCCGCAAAAATCAATGAGTTTTCCAAGGTCACGACGATAGTTAGAAATCGTGTGATCAGAGTAGCCACGGATGACTTCGAGATACTGTAAGTATTGAACGAGCGCGTCTTCGAGGTTCAGCGCTGACACATTACATCTCGACTGCAGTCGACACGGGGAGACAAGCAATCACGCTCGCCAAGTAATCGAGAAAGAGCGTGCCGTCATTGATGCCATAGCGTGTCACGTCGGTTGACCCTACGGCAATCATGGCAATGGGCTTAGCATCTTTGGTGACCCTGGCCAGCGCTACCGAGCCTTCGACATCGATATCCTGAAACAGCGCTTGCATCTCATTCTGACGGGCCGGTCCACTGCAGGACTCCCGATTACCGATCAAGTGATCAAGCGTTTTTCGCGTATCCTCGATCAGCGACTCGTCGAGCCAAAAAAATCCTGCGTGATCAATATCGAAATGTTTTTTGGTGAGTGCCACGAACGTGGGAGCCAACTCAGAACGGGTATTGAGACTAGCGATCGACGCGATAACCGCCTGCGTGGTCGCGAGCAAAGCCTCGTTTTGTTGGGCGCGATGCGTGAGCAAATCAAGACGGCGACGAAGCTCAGCATTTCGATCACGTAGCACAGCAACTTGACGCTCAACCAACGACACAGTGCCAGCGCCCACATGTTCAAAGTTCATGCTGGCAAGCAGCTCTGGCTTGTCTTTAAAAAAGTCCGGGGTGTTCGACAGATAGTCGATGATCTGTGCTGCCAGTGCATCGTTTGTGGTTTGTGAGTCGCTCATGGCATTCGTCACCGTAATACAATCGTGCCGTCATAGACCGTGGTCGCTGGGCCGGATAGCCACACTGGAGCATCATCCTCTTCCCAACTAACCCTGAGCTTACCGCCGGGTAGCGATACTGTCACCTCCCGATCCAGAAGCCCCAAGCGAATACCGTGGACGACCGCAGCGCATGCTCCCGAACCACAGGCGGGAGTTTCTCCCACAACACGTTCGCAGACCCGCAAATCAACTTGATTGCGCGATCTCACTTGCATAAACCCAACGTTGGCACTGTCGGGGAAAACCTCGAGTCCCTGTACCAGGGCACCGAGTGTTGCAACCGGGGTGTTGGCGCAATCATTGACTAAAAGAACGGCATGCGGATTGCCCATCGAGAGAACGCCTGCTTTTAACACTCGCTCATTAAGACTCAATGGGTACTCGACCGCTTGCTCTAGCGCCTTGAAGGGGATTGATTCGAGGGCAAAGGATGGCGCGCCTAAATTCGCTTGGACCCCACCTTTTTGATCGAGTTGTAAGCGCATCGTGCCGTCGCCTACTTCGAGCACCAGCTCATGTTGCTTCGACAGCCGTTTCTCGCTGATAAAGCGTCCCAAGCATCGAGCCCCATTACCGCATTGACCGGCCTCGCCACCATCCGCGTTATAGATGACGTAGCGAAAATCGGCGTCGGGGGTGCGTGGAGGCTCTACAAGTAAGACTTGGTCACAACCGATACCGAGACGTCGGTCGGCCAAATAACGGATTTGCTCGGGTGTGAGGTCGATCGCCTGTCGCACCGCATCGATTACTACGAAATCGTTACCGGCAGCTTGCATCTTTCTAAAAGACAGTTTCATAACATCTTATCCGGCAGTAGGGCTTCGTCGGCCACCAAGGTGGCGATAGTCTCTCTTTGTCTGACTACATGGCAATCATGCCCATCAATGAGCAGTTCCGCTGCGCGAGGGCGGCTATTGTAGTTGGAGGCCATGACAAAGCCGTATGCGCCAGCGCTCATTACGGCTAACACGTCGCCTTCCTCAATACGTAGGTCTCGATCCTTGCCTAGAAAGTCGCCGGTCTCACAGACAGGGCCTACCACGTCGTAATTGAGTGACGCGCCATCGCGCTGTGCCAGGGGGGTGATGTCATGCCAGCCCTGATAGAGGCTTGGGCGTATCAGGTCGTTCATACCGGCATCGACAATGGCAAAGTTCTTGTGCTCGCCATGCTTAAGGGCAACGACCTCACTCAGCAAAACGCCGGCATTGCCAACAATCGATCGACCGGGTTCCACTACAACTTCAAGTCCCCTATGCTCAAAGCGCTCCTTGAGTGACTCGATTAAGTCGATCGGACCGGTTGGCGGCTCTTGCCGGTATTGGATGCCGAGTCCACCACCAATATCGATGTGTTCGAGCGAAATGCCTAGATCACCCAGTCGATCAACGATACCGAGCAGGTGATCCACGGCTTCTAGATAGGGGCTGATATCGGTGAGCTGGCTTCCAATGTGGCAATCAATACCTACGGGGTTGAGATGATCCGATGCTTGGGCTTGTTGATAGAGCTTGAGCGCCGTGTCTTCATCGACACCGAATTTGTTTTCTTTTAGGCCTGTTGAGATGTAGGGGTGGGTCTGTGCATCCACATCTGGATTGACCCTAATCGAGACTGGCGCTGTCATCTTCGTCTCAGCCGCAATGCTTTCAAGCAGCCTTAATTCCGATGCGGACTCGACATTGAAACATCGAATGCCTGTATCCAAAGCGTTACGGATTTCGGCTGGAGTCTTACCAACGCCCGAGAAAACCACTTTATTGGGGTCACCTCCTGCCATCATGACCCTGGCGAGCTCACCACCAGACACGATATCAAAGCCGGCTCCTAGCTTTGCCAGGCATTGGAGAATCGCGATATTCGAGTTGGCTTTTACCGCGTAGCAAATCAAGTGGGGGAGTCCGCTTAGTGCGTCTTGCCACGCAGTGAAACCCGACTCAAGCGCAGCTTTTGAGTATACGTAGAGCGGTGTACCGTAGGACTCGGCAAGTGACTGCAGTTCGACCTGCTCACATCGGAGCATGCCGTTGTCTCGATGAATGCTCACGTTATGACGGATCCGATGAGGTCGCTGGTGCCCACGGCTGCTCGGGGTGGCGCAATTCCCCTGGCTGACCACAGGCCATCAGCCAAGGCAGTGCACACAGCCACATTGCGAAGAGCTTGCGAGTCACAACATAATCCTCAGAAAAAAAAGAATTATACCAGTCTTCCCTAAGTCTCGTGACGTGGCGATAACGAGTGAGTAAGCTTTGTCCTCAAGACTATGGCAGAGAGACGCGAATGACCGCTTCGTCAGATTATTATCAACGCATCGACGAGACATTTGAATCGGTAGAGAGTCGACTCGAGATGCTAGACTCCGACCCCGATATTGTCGGCGCCGAGGGCGTTATCAATGTCACTTTTAGCAACGGCGTGGTGTTTGTTTTTAGTCGGCAGCCCGCGGTCGAGCAGTTGTGGTTGGCGACACCAGGCGGTGGCTTTCACTTTGTTTGGGACGATGCGCAAGCATGCTGGACTGACACAAAAAGTGGTCGTGAGTTTGTGTCCTTATTAGTCGATGAACTGGCGACTAATGCGCGAGAAACGATCGAGTGGGAGTGAAGGTCCTCCCTAGGATTGGCGCGACTCTCTTTTTGTTGGTCAGCGAGGCTACCTTAGCGGACGCCGCGCGAGAACCGCTCTGGATCGAAAATCTCTCGCCGCTCCAGTCTGTTGTTGCTATCCCGCCTCAAGGATCTGCTGAGGGTGTTGACGGTGTCGCAGTGACGCTTCACAACGATCTGGCGACCCATTTCATTGCTCGCCAGACCGATGATGAAGCGGTGCTTTTCGACGGTGAAACTCAGCGAACATCGCTGGGTCTGCGTTGGCGCTTCTCATCGAACTGGGAGATCGGTGCGCGATTGCCGGTGGTGCGCCACTCCGGCGGTTTCACCGATAGCTACGTGAACCAATGGCATGATTTCTTCGGCATGAGTGATGGTGGGCGTTCCGGGGTGCCTGAGGACCAGTTGCAGTATCGCTATCAAGCGCCGGGACGAGATCTCTCGCTCGCGAGTTCCAGCGCTGGGGTTGGTGATGTCGCGTTCGAGGTGTCGAGATTAGTCTCGCAGCGCGCCGAACGTAAAATAGCCTATGTGCTGGGTTATGAGGCGGCTACCGGCAACGCTGGAGATTGGCGGGGTAATGGCGGCGCTGATTGGTATGCCTTGACCCGTGTCAGCGGCCGGGGCTCGCGCAGTTTCCCGATTTATTGGCATGGCCAGCTGGGCGCCACTCGTCCTGCAGCGGGAGGCTTTCTTGGCAGTGATACGCGTTCTTTATTATGGTTTGCAGGCCTATCGGGCGAATGGGTATTCGATGATCGATGGTCGTTAGTGGCACAAATCGATGGTCACCAGTCTGCGTTTCAGTCATCGCTTGATGCAGTGGGCGGGTCTGCCCTGATGCTAGGGCTTGGCCTCAGGCGTCAGTTTACAAAGGGCTGGGCCGCAGATATTGGTTTTGTTGAAGATATCAGTGTCGAAACCGCTCCCGATATCATTTTTCAGGCGACTATTCGTTATCGACCCGATTAGCTCTAGGGACGACCCTTGAGCTCCGTCTTGTTCGCTCAGCCTCTATTTTTCTTTATCGAGAGGGTCCAGGTCTACCGCATTGGCCGAGCTCTAAGGTTGGCGGCTTTTGGTTATCCGAGTTCGGCGCGCGCGGCTTTCGCGGCTTGTCTCACTTGCTCTGGCGCTGTGCCACCAGTGTGGTTTCTAGCGGCCACTGAGCCCTCTAGCGTCAAAATGTCGTAAACGTCATCGGAAATAAGATCAGATAGGTCGACGAGCTCTTCAAGAGAGAGTTCGGACAGATCAATGCCACGCTGCTCAGCTAGCGCTACAGCACCACCCACCACTTCGTGAGCATCTCGAAAGGGAAGCCCCCTTTTGACCAGATAGTCTGCGAGATCAGTCGCAGTGGGCTGACCGAGCTGCGCCGCTGCTCGCATCTCTGTAGGACGTGCCTCGATAGCCGGAATTAAATCGGCAAACGCCAAGATCGAGTCATAGAGTGTCTTCACGCTATCGAATAACGGCTCTTTGTCTTCTTGGTTGTCCTTGTTGTAAGCGAGAGGTTGCCCTTTCATCAGTGTGATTAGCGCAACGAGGTGGCCTTGCACGCGACCCGCTTTGCCACGAACCAGCTCGGGAACATCCGGATTCTTCTTCTGCGGCATAATCGATGAGCCAGTACAGAATCGATCTGGGAGTTCGACTAGCCTGAACTGAGCGCTGGTCCATAAAATCATTTCTTCTGCCATGCGCGACAGGTGCATCATGGTGATGGAGGCCGCCGCCGTAAACTCAATGGCGAAGTCTCTGTCGGATACGGAATCCAACGAGTTCCTTGTGGGTTGCTCAAATCCCAGTGCCGCTGAGGTCATGTCTCGATCGATCGGGTAGGAGGTGCCGGCAAGCGCGGCTGCCCCAAGCGGGCATTGATTCAATCTGTTCCTGCAGTCTTTGAGTCGACCTGCGTCTCGGGTGAGCATCTCGTTCCAAGCAAGTAAATGATGGCCGAAGGTTACCGGCTGCGCGACTTGCAAGTGAGTGAAGCCCGGCATGATAGTCTCCGCATACCGCTCTGCTTGATCGATCAGCCCGAGCTGTAGCCGCGCGAGTTGCTCTAAGATTCGACCAATCGCCTCCCGAAGATACAGTCGAATATCCGTAGCGACCTGATCGTTTCTGGAGCGTCCCGTGTGCAATCGTTTACCGGCATCACCCACGAGCTCCGTGAGTCGAGCCTCGATATTCATGTGCACGTCTTCGAGTTCGACCGCCCAAGTGAATTCTCCGTTCTCAATCTCGCGACTGATTTGATCTAATCCCTGCATGATGGTTTGGACATCGTCATCACTGATAATGCCGCAAGCACCTAGCATCGATGCGTGCGCTCGTGAGCCCGCGATGTCGTATTGCGCGAGTACATTGTCAAAGGAATAAGACGCAGTAAATTCTTGAACGAAGGCATCGGTCGCCTCGTTGAAACGCCCACCCCAAGTTTGACTGGTCTTGTTTTCGATTGAGCTCGCCACGTGATCACAAATTCCGAGATTTTCGATGTATACAGTGTATCAGGTGAGGGGATTAACGTGCCTCCGTGGTAAACTCATCAAAAAAAAGGGGGAATCGATGGACTCCATAACAATAGCGACCCGTGAAAGCCCATTGGCCCTGTGGCAGGCACATTTTGTCCAAAGTGAATTAAATCGACTTTATCCCGATCTCACAGTGAATCTGCTGGGCATGACCTCTCGTGGTGACCAATTACTCGACAAGCCGTTATACAAGGTGGGTGGCAAGGGGCTCTTTGTAAAAGAACTTGAAACTGCACTACTTGACGGACGCGCCGATATTGCCGTGCACTCCATGAAAGACGTACCCATGGAGATGCCGCCCGGTCTAACCTTGGGTGTCATTTGTGAGCGTGAGGATCCCCGGGACGCACTGGTGGGAGTCGACAGTTTTGATGCTCTGCCAGAGGGTGCGAAGTTAGGCACTTCGAGTCTGCGTCGCGCCTGTCAAGTGAGGCAGCGCCGTCCAGACCTGGATATTGGATTCTTGCGAGGCAACGTCAATACGCGCCTCGCCAAGCTCGACAGCGGTGAGTTTGACGCTATTATCTTGGCTTGTGCCGGATTGAAGCGGCTCGGGTTTGACGATCGTATCGGCTGCGCCATTGAAGAAGACTTTTTGCTGCCCGCAGGAGGGCAGGGTGCGGTCGGTATCGAGTACCGCTCTGATGATGATCGAGTCGCCCAATTACTAAAGCCGCTTTCCGATATGCCGACCACTGAGCGGGTAATCGCGGAGCGCGCCGTCGTTAGAGCGCTCGACGGAGGCTGTGATGTGCCAATCGCGAGCTTTGCTGTGCACGAGGACAGTGGCGATCTTTGGTTGCGCGCTCGAGTGGGCTCACCGGATGGGCAGGCATTGTTGAGTGCCGAGGGTCGGGGCCGAGACCCCGAAGCGCTTGGTTTGCAAGTCGCTGATCAATTATTAGCAGACGGTGCTGCTGAGGTGCTGGCTGCCGCTCGTTCGTGAAGCGCGTCGTTCTCACTAGACAAATTAAAGATAGCCAGGCGCTGGCTGCACAATTGCGCGAACAAGGTGTTGAAACGCTGCAGTTCCCACTCATGGCGATCGAGCCACGGTCAGTCGATGTTCAGCACCTGCAGTCAGCGAAGAACAGCGTCACGGCTCTAATATTCACTAGCAGTAATGCGGTGAAATACGGCTTAGAGGCGGTGCGAGGTATCGCCTCAGACGACACTTGTAGCGTCATCGCTGTCGGCAGTCGAACGCTGGAAGCTTTACAAGCTGAATCTATCGACGCCATTGCACCCGAGCGGGAGGATTCGGAGGGTATTCTGGGGCTGCCGATTTTTCAGACTGCGATGATCGATAGGGTTGTGGTGATCAAAGGCGAAGGTGGACGCGATCTACTACAACGCGCCTTGGTTGACCGTGGCGTCGGGGTAGTTGACTTAAATTGCTACCGCCGCTATTGGCCGGCGGTTGACCTAGACAAGCTCGACCAGTTTTTAGAGGATGGAGCGCCCTTTTTTCACGTTGCAAGTGGCGAAGCGGTCGTGAGATTGACCGATCTTGTTTCAGCAGTGGTGCAGCGACAGGCAAGCCTTGTTGTTCCCTCCGAGCGAGTTGCGCAGCAAGCCAGGGCATTGGGGTGGTACACAGTAGAGGAAGCTGAGGGCGCTGGTGATGCCGCTTTTATGGAAGTATTTACACGTCATGATTGAGTCTACGACGACGCGGGGGATACGGGGCAATGGGTAAAAATCGGCCCATGGGATGGACAGGGCGAGTCATCCGTATCGCAGTGCTCTCGATACTGCTTGCTAGTGTCGCCGCTGTGGGCTTCGGGGTCTACGCGATCGGATTACCTGCATGGCAAACGCTCAAGGATGAGCAAGCGACGTTCAGAGAGGCCCTAGATGAAAGTCAGTCGACTTATCGCGAGGACATCAAAAATCTTGAGCAGTCCGTCGCTAATCAGATCGCAGAGTTTGACGGGGTTGATCGAGGGACCCTAAATCGACTCGAAGCGCGTATCGAGACTGTGGCGAGTGAGTTGGATGCGCGGCAACGCGAACGCCATACGCGATTACTGCAGCAGGTTCAAAACCTCCAACGGCAAATAGATAGACTCGAGGGTACCGATCCTAGCCAATGGGTGCTCGCCGAGGCCGAGTTCAATGTAAGGTTGGCGAGCCGTCAGCTTCGACTTGCGGGCGATGCCGTAACGGCCGTTGAGATATTAAAAGCAATGAGGGACTCTTTGAGTCAGCTGGAGACAGTGTTAGTGGATGATGCTCTCATCGCGATCGAGCAAGATATTGCAGCGCTGGAGGCCTACTCGGCACCCGACCGTGTTGCCTTGATGGCGCGGTTATCGCAGCTGTCGGAGAGCATCGAACACCTCGCTTTTGGTACTGATATGCCTGACCTTGGTACCGCTGAAGCAACTGATAATCAAGGTGTCGCTATCGCTGGCTCTGAGCGGTTGGTGAATGCCTTGTCGGTATTCTCACAATTTTTTGTGATTTCACAGGTCGAGGTCGACTCGGTGTTGCCATTAACCTACGAGCGCCAATTACTCGAACGACAGTTACTGCAACTTCGACTAGAGCAGCTCATGGTGGCATTAATGGCATCGGATGCAGAGCTATACGACACCGCCTTGTTGAGGTTTAAGCAAAAGTTGATCGAGCTGAGAGATTACGATCCATCAGCCATCGACGGCATGATCGCAGCATTAGAGTCTCTATCGATCGCTTATGAATTCTCGGAGGCTCCGAGTTTGCATCGAACTGAGCAAGCACTGGGTCGTCTCAAGCAGCAAATGACTGTTATAGGGTTGGGTGGCTAGTGCGCGGATTTTTGATCTTGGTGTTACTGGGTGCGGCCTTGGGTTCGGCACTCATCGCAATAATGATCAACAACCCGGGCTATGCGCTTATCGTCTGGGCAGGATATCGGCTTGAAGCATCGCCTTACGCGTTAATCTTGCTAATCGCGGCAGCGACTTTAGTCGTATTCTTTGCGCTTCGGTTCGTCAGTCAATTACTGGGTGTATTGCCGGGTATCGGTCGATGGTGGCGCCATCGTCGCCAGCGCCAAGAGCACGATCAAGTTCGCAATGCATTGCTCGAGCTGATCGAAGAGCGCTACGACGCTTTTGACGTCAGCATACCTAAGTTGCAGCGATCGGGCTGGTTGAGTGAGTCGGCCGCCCTAGTAGCGCAGCGGAGCTCGCTGCGGCGTAAACTGATAGCGGCTGTTAAGGCAGATCAGTTAAAAAAGATTTGGCGCAAAGCATCACAGGTGTTTAAGAGCGAGACTGACCTGCAGGTGGTTTATGCACAGAGTCTAGCCAGAGTGGATGCGCAGTCAGATGCCGAAAAGGCGTTAATTGATCTTGCGAGTATCGGTTGGAATCAGGGCGCAACCGACCTGGTGTGTACTTGGACCCTACAAGACCCGCGAACGCTCCTGACTCGATTGGAGGGGCTGACTCCAGCCGCTAATAATCGTAAAGCGATCGAGCGCGCCAAGCAGGTATTGGCATCGACAATGCCGAACTCTGATCCTTAGGCCTGTCGTCCCGGCAGCGAGATACCCAAAGACGACCACAAGTCATCGACTCGTGCTTTCACATCCTCATCCATAGCGATGGCAGTGCCCCACTCGCGCGTGGTCTCACCCTCCCATTTATTGGTGGCGTCCATACCCACTTTTGAGCCCAGGCCTGCAACTGGTGAGGCGAAGTCCAAGTAGTCGATCGGTGTATTGTCAATAAAGACAGAGTCACGCTGCGGATCCATTCGAGTTGTCATTGCCCAAATCACGTCTTCCCATCGTCTGACATTGACATCATCATCAGTAACGATAATGAATTTGGTGTACATAAACTGTCGCAGGAATGACCAAACCCCAAGCATGATGCGCTTGGCATGACCCGGATATTCCTTACGCATACTGATAACTGCCATGCGGTATGAGCAGCCCTCAGGTGGCAAATAAAAGTCCACAATCTCTGGAAACTGTTTTTGCAGCAACGGCACAAACACCTCGTTGAGTGCGACGCCGAGGATAGCTGGTTCGTCCGGGGGCCTGCCCGTATAGGTGCTGTGATAGATCGGATTTTTACGAGTCGTCATCGTTTCGACAGTGAATACCGGGAACTCTTCGACTTCGTTGTAATAACCCGTGTGATCGCCAAAGGGCCCCTCGCTGGCCATCTCACTGGGATCGATATAGCCCTCGAGAATGATTTCTGAATGAGCGGGCACCAATAGCTCGTTGGCTTTACACGCAGGGGTGAGGCATTCCGACAGCTCGGTTTTACTACCCCGTAACAGGCCGGCAAATGCATACTCAGACAGAGCATCGGGTACCGGTGTCACCGCACCCAAGGTGGTTGCAGGATCGGCGCCAAGCGCAATTGCGACGGGATAGGGCTCCCCCGGCCGCTTAATGGTCCAGTCTCGGAAATCGAGTGCGCCACCACGGTGCGACAGCCACCGCATGATCAGCTTGTTCTTGCCCAACAACTGCATGCGATAGATACCGAGGTTCATTCTTGGCTTTTCGGGACCTCGAGTAATTACCAGCGGCCAGGTGACCAAAGGCCCAACGTCACCGGGCCAGCAGGTTTGGATGGGTAGCTGGGTTAAATCAACCTCGTCACCAGAAATCACCACCTCTTGGCACGGCGCTCGGCGAATGGTTTTCGGCCCCATATTCAGCACTTGTTTGAGCAAAGGCGCCTTATCGATCAGATCGCGCATGCCTTTGGGCGGATCGGGTTGACGCAGGTAGGCCAGCAGTTCTCCGATTTCGCGCAGGGCTTCGATAGAACTTGCCCCCATACCAAGAGCCACGCGACGCTCCGTGCCAAACAGGTTAGCTAGCGCCGGGACGTCGGAACCCTTCGGATTTTCGAAAAGCAGGGCAGGACCGCCACCTCTTAGGGTCCGATCCGCAATCTCAGTCATTTCGAGATTGGGATCAATCTCTTCTTTGATTCTGACTAGCTCGCCCTCTGACTCTAGTGCGGCGATAAACTCTCTAAGATCTTTGTATTTCAATGCTTATCCTCGGGTGACAATTACCCACTGGAAATCTCTCAGCGTGCTTGTCAGTTCAATACGCAACCTGTGATCGGAGCGGGAGCGAGCCCATTTGCAGAGAGCTCGAGCTCACGGGAGCGTTGTTACTTACGCTTCATCGAGCGGAAAAACTCACCGTTAGACTTGGTGTCTTTGAGCTTGTCGAGCAAAAACTCGATAGCCGGTAAGTCTTCCATACCGTGCAAGAGCTTTCGCAAGATCCACATACGTTGTAGCTCTTCATCACCGGTTAATAACTCTTCTCGCCGAGTACCTGAACGTCGGATGTTTATCGCGGGATAAACACGTTTCTCTGAGATCTTACGATCCAAGTGGAGCTCCATATTACCGGTGCCCTTGAACTCTTCGTAAATAACCTCATCCATCTTCGATCCAGTTTCGGTAAGAGCCGTCGCGATAATCGACAGGCTACCGCCCTCTTCAATATTTCGTGCTGCACCAAAGAATCGCTTAGGTCGCTCCAGCGCGTGGGCGTCAACACCACCGGTTAATACTTTACCGGAGCTGGGCACCACGGTGTTGTAAGCGCGCGCTAGTCGAGTAATCGAATCAAGCAGAATTACGACATCTCGTTTGTGCTCTACAAGGCGCTTCGCTTTCTCGATGACCATATCGGCCACCTGAACGTGACGCGATGGTGGCTCGTCAAAGGTCGAGGCAACGACCTCGGCGCCGCGGGCACCCACAGACCGCTGCATCTCGGTCACTTCTTCCGGGCGCTCATCGATCAATAGGACAATGATGTAGCACTCTGGGTTGTTGGTAATAATCGACTGCGCCACATTCTGCATCATGATGGTCTTACCGGCCTTCGGTGGCGCGACAAGCAAACCGCGTTGACCCTTACCGATGGGTGAGCAGAGGTCGATAATGCGTCCTGTGAGATCCTCAGTGGAGCCATTACCTTTTTCTAGCGTCAGGCGCTGGTCTGGAAAGAGAGGAGTGAGGTTCTCGAACAAAATTTTGTTTTTCGCCGACTCGGGGGACTCAAAGTTAACTTCGTTGACTTTGAGCAAGGCGAAGTAGCGCTCTGAATCCTTAGGCGGGCGAATCATGCCATTGATAGTGTCGCCTGTTCGAAGATTGAAGCGCCGAATCTGACTAGGGCTGACATAAATGTCATCGGGTCCTGCTAAAAACGAACTATCTGCTGAACGCAAGAAACCAAAGCCATCGGATAAGATCTCAAGAACGCCGTCTCCCCAGATGTCCTCACCACTTTTAGCGTGTTTTTTGAGGATAGAGAAAATAATGTCCTGCTTTCGAGAGCGCGCAACATTCTCGATACCCATCTCATTGGCCATATCGATGAGTTCTTGCGTGTTCTTGGTTTTTAGCTCTGTCAGGCTAAGCGGATTTTCTGACGGGACATGAGGCTCCCTACGACCACGACGCTGCCGGCCACGCCGACTCCGCCCGCCACCGTTATCGCCACTGCTCTCATCCGCGCTGTTCTCTGCCGGCGCGTCAGCATTGGAGGTACTTGTGCTCTGAACCGTTGCCTCGCCGCCTTCAGCGTCGCTGGAACTTCGGTTGAGCTTGAGGGTGCGACCGGGTCGACCATCGGTGTCGTTATCGTCGCCTACCGGAGCATCGGAGGGGGCTGTCTCGCCTACCGCCGGGACTTCTGATGTTTGTTGCATTGTGCTTTCGTCAGTTTGAGTCTGACTGTCATTGTTTTCGAGTTCTTGCACGCTCGTTCACCTGTGGCTATTGCTCGTCAAAAAAAGGGTGTTGGCAATCCTGATATCGATTGCATGAGTTGGGGCTCAGAACACCGATGGCATCGCGCCGCCAATTAAGCGACAAGGGAAAGGGACATCGGGGTAACGAGACGTTGTGGCAGTGCACACCGCCAACAACCATACGTTAGCACTAGAGCGCGGGGGCGTCTAGTGTTGTTGTTACCAGGTTTGGGCTGGGTGGCAAAAACCACCCATGCTGGGGGATTTATAGGCAGGTATCGACGAACTCGGCAAGCTGCGCTTTTGACAGTGCGCCAACTTTTGTTTCAACCGCGCTTCCGCCCTTGAATACAATCAAGGTCGGGATGCCGCGGATACCGAACTTGCCAGGTAAATCTGGATTGGCGTCAACATCGACTTTGCAAACCTTGAGTCTGCCTTCGTAGTCAGTGGCGATCTCTTCAAGAACAGGTGCAATCATCTTGCACGGGCCACACCATTCCGCCCAAAAATCCACGAGGACCGGGGTGTCTGAAGAAAGGACTTCCGCCTGAAAATCAGCATCTGTCACGTGAGTGATGTTATCGCTCATACTGCCTCCATCTAATTCGCAACATATACTGTCAGAAAATGTTATTGGATGACAGGCTTCTATCAAGACCGCGATGGCTGATATGCAAAAATGGGTGGTTTACATAGTGGAGTGCGCTGATGGCACGCTGTACACCGGTGTCAGCACCGATCTCGATCGCAGGCTCCGGCAGCACAATGGTGAACTAAAAGGCGGTGCTGGCTACACGAGAGCGCGCCGGCCGGTGAGGTTTGTGTGGAGCGAAGCAGCAGAGGATCGAAGTGGCGCGCAACGCAAGGAATATGTGGTTCGTCGTTTGAAAGCTGCTGAAAAGCGGCTGTTAATAGAGGGGAAGTCCAATGTTGATCAGTACCGATGATTTCTGGTCCTGGGCACTAGAACGCTATCAGAACCCTCGCGTGCGAGACCTGTTACTAGCACTACAAGAGTCCGACGACATTATTATCCTTGAGGTCATGTTTATGGCTTGGCTGGGTAGCCGTGAACTGCAACTAGACCACATCGTTTGTGAGCAACTACGTGACAGTATTTCGCCTTGGGTTAATCACGTGGTGAAGCCATTGCGGCAACAGCGACAGATTTGGAGTCAGGACCCAGATGCAGAGAAGCTTAAATCGATGATGCTTGCTATTGAGTTGGAGGCCGAACATCAGCTGGCTGAGTTGTTATGCGGTGCCGTTGCAACCGAGGTGCTGCACTATGATGCTGTCTGTGTTGACAGTAATTTGGCTTTACTGCCTGAACTCTGTCGAAAGCCTGACGTAATAAAACAGCTGAGTGATGTCTTTCGGGGATAGCACTGAGTCGTTACAGCACGTACCATCGCGCACACACTATCAGTATTGGAAAAACAACATGAGTCTTACCAACCTTTTCGATTTACGCCGGGCGCTCGTCATCTCCACCGTCGGACTTTTTTCGACCTTGCTGGTTGCTTGTGACGATTCAATGGAGATAGAAGAAATGAGCTTAGATACAAAGGCGGAACGGGTGAGCTACGGCATCGCGCTCAATATGGGAAAGCGCATGGTTGCCGATAATGTGCCGCTAGACATCGATGCTTTTACTCGCGGTCTAGCCGACGCAGCATCGGGTGCCGAGGCGCTGATGACTGATGAAGAAATCAGTGCTGAGATGATGGCGATGCAAGAGGAGATGCAAGCGCAGCAGCAGGCCGAGCTCGATCAGGTCGCCAATACCAATCTCGAGGCAGGGAAGGCGTATCTTGAAGAAAATGCCGCCAAGCCAGGTATCGTTGTGACCGAGTCGGGTCTTCAATACGAGGTCTTGGAAGCGGGTAGTGGAGAATCACCATCGGCGACGAGTCAGGTCGAAGTGCACTACGAGGGTCGCCTCATCAATGGCATGGTGTTTGACAGCAGTTACCAACGAGGCGAGCCGGCTACCTTCGGTGTGAATCAGGTGATCCCGGGCTGGACCGAAGCGTTACAGCTGATGAGCCCCGGTGCAAAGTACCAATTGACCATTCCGTCTGAGCTAGCTTACGGCGCGGGCGGTGCAGGCGGGTCTATTGGGCCTAATGAAGTCTTGATCTTTGACGTAGAGTTGCTGTCGATTCAGTAGCTTCGGCTTGGAACTGTAACTCGGACTCGATTGCGCCGGGTTACAGCTTCCCCACACCAGTGACTTGAATTTACACGGTCTCGTACTGGGCATAAAAGCGCGCTAAGAAGGTATCAAACGATTCATTCTCTGATTCTTCGATGTCGCGTTGACGTCGCAGTGATGCGACGGCCTCATCGGCAAGTGCAATTCGGGCCCTTTCACTAAGTCCTTTTTTGCGGTGTTGCTTGTCCCATTGCCTCGAGTAGCGGCTTATGATCTCACTGTGAGAGAGTGCCCCGCTTTCCATCTCAGCTAGCAATCGCGCAGACGGCGTGAGCTCTGGATCCTCTACCCGCCGCCTCGCTTCTGCCACTGCTTGTTGGTGGTGCGTTGTGCCGTAACTCCGGTCGAGCAAATCGGCGGCGTTATCAAGTTCCTCGAAGATCGGCGTCGCTAGTTCCTTGAGACCGCGCTCGTTATTGCTGTGATCGCGCAGTGATAAATCGGGATCTCGACCATTCAGGAGCACTCGTGCATTGTTGTCGGCATCGATAGCCCTAGATTGCTCGGTACACAGGGGACTATCTGAGATGAGGCAGGCGAGTAAGAAGGTGTCGAGCAAATGTATTGTCGAAGCATCAATGCCAAGTGGCAAAAACGGATTCAGATCGATACTCCGCACTTCGATGTACTGGATACCACGATCCTTCAGGGCTGCTAACGGTGCTTCGCCACTATTTGTTACTCGCTTGGGGCGGATTGCACTGTAGAACTCATTTTCTATCTGCAATAAGCCGGTATTGAGCTGTTGCTTCTCACCATCGCGGTCATTAGGTATCGCTTGATAATCGGGATAGACGGTAGAAATGGCATCGCGCAAGGTGTCGATATAGGTGTCAATTTGGTTGTAGCAAATCAACAAATCGCGCTGTGCCTGACTCGTGTAGCCGAGGTCGCCCATGCGCAACGAGGTGGCGTGCGGTTGGAATAGCGTGTCATTACCCATGGCCGGCATTGGCTGGTGTGCTCGGTTTTGAAGAAACGATTTGGCAAAGGCGGGTGAGGCTCCGGTTAGGTAAGATAAAAGCCACGCGCGCGATGAGAAGTTTCGGATTAGTCCCAGATAGCAGTCGGTTCGAAACTGCTGCAGCGTAGTGCTTTGATCAATGAGCGCCCAACTTTGCGCAAAGAATTCGTCGCTGAGTGAGAAGTTGTAGTGAATGCCCGCAATCACCTGCATCGCTTTCCCGTAGCGTGCGCTGAGTCCGTTTCGATACACGCGTTTCATAGTGCCAATGTTTGAACTGCCGTAATCCGCGATCGGAATCGATGATTCATCATCGATTTCGCACGGCATACTCCCGCACCAAATATATTCGCTGTCCATCGTTTGCGACGTGAACGCATGAAGTTCAGCTAGCTGCATCAGTGTCGCGTCGACCGAATCGGATACCGGGGTAATGAACTCTAGCAGCGCTTCGGAATAATCGGTGGTAATACTGGTATGCGTTAGCGCCGAACCTAACAGTGTTGGATGGGGCGTCTCTGCTATCCGGTCGTTGTCGGCGTTGATGCGCAGACCTTCTTTTTCGATGCCTCGATAAATCGATAACAGGGGCAGATTGGCCTCGGATGCCAAAAGCTGAGATAGCAGGTGGGCGTGCGTCATCGATGCTTTACTTCCGGCGCGGTAGCGCACTTTGTGCTGTTAGATTTCTTCTACGCCGCAGTTTACGCCTTGGACGACGTCGCAGTACAGTAGTGTCACGCTCTGTTCCTACTGCGACGAGGTTGCTATGGATTTTGATGATTGGTTGAAAGCGCTTGCCGCCGATGGTGGATCGGATCTCTACCTTGCAACCGGAGCCCCTCCCTGTGCCAAGTTCAACGGCCATCTAAAACCTGTTGACAGCCAAATGTTAGCGCCTGGCCAGATCGCCGAAATCGCGGATCGGCTGATGGATGACCAACAAAGAGCCGAGTTTGCCGAAAATCTTGAGATGAACTTGGCGATATCACTCTCTGGCGTCGGTCGCTTCCGCGTCAATATTTTTAAGCAACGCAACGAGGTCAGCATCGTAGCTCGCTATATCGTTGTGGACATCCCTCCTTGGGAGAAACTCGGAATCCCTGAGGTTGCCACCGACCTGATTATGAAAAAACGCGGTCTGCTGTTGGTGGTAGGTGCCACGGGATCGGGTAAATCGACGACTTTAGCGTCGTTAATCGATTACCGGAACAGTAGCGAGAGCGGTCACATTGTTACCATCGAAGACCCTGTCGAGTTCATACACAAGCATAAGAAGTCGATCATCAATCAGCGCGAACTAGGGGTTGATACCCGGAGTTGGGGGAATGCGCTAAAAAACACTCTGCGTCAGGCGCCCGATGTCATCTTCATCGGTGAGATACGCGATCGCACCACCATGGAATACGCGATCTCCTTCGCTGAAACCGGGCATTTGTGTATCTCGACACTTCATGCCAATAACGCCAACCAGGCCATGGAGCGAATCGTTAATTTCTTTCCTGAGGAGCGACGGCCGCAGATGCTTTTAGACTTGTCGCTCAATCTGATCGGTATCCTATCCCAGCGCTTGATACCGACCCCTGCCGGTGGGCGATGCGCCGCTATGGAAATTTTATTGGCCTCGCCGCTAGTCAAAGAGCACATATTGAATGGCGAGATTCACGGCTTGAAAGAGGTGATGGCTAAGTCGCTTGATCAAGGTATGGTGACTTTCGATGAGGCGCTTTTCCGCTTGTACCGTGACGGTAAGATCTCCGAGACCGAAGCGTTGAGAAATGCGGATTCCGTGAATAACCTCCGCTTGAAAATTAAGCTTGCCGACGAAGGTTGTATCGAGGAATCGGGTGGCGGTCTTCAACTCGAAGACCAGTAATCTAAAGCTCAGTTATTGAGCTCAACCAGGAGGTTGTCGATCACTCGCTCCAGCTGTTTTAGGGTGCTGCATTCAGCGGCAACATCGCAGTGTTTACTCACTCCACGCATCTCCGAGTCGCCCGTGCTCCAGCTGCGCTGATTTTCGGGATTTAGCCAGATCAGTTGTTTGCAGCGCGAACGTATTTCGGCGAGTAAGTCTAAACGCGGGTCAGTGTTATTGTTGCGCGCATCGCCGAGAATAATGACTGTAGTTACCCGGTTGATATCTGCCATCGCCAGCGTCGCAAAGTCGTCAAAAGCTCGTGCGTAATCGGTGGCACCACCATATTTTAGATTGACGCGCTCGATAGCAGTCTCTACCGGGAGTGATCTCAGGGTTTCTGTAACCTCACCAAGGTTTGATGAGAAAGCGAAGCTTCGTGTGCGGGGCAAAATATCCTGGAGCGAATAGATGAACAGCAACAGAAACTTCGCATAAGCGGCTACCGATCCACTGACATCGCAAAGAATTAAGATCTGGGGTTTGCGCCTGAGATTTTTTTTCCATTGCGGCTGGAATGGCACGCCGTCGGTTGCCATCGCTTTGCGCAAAGTGGCGGGTACCGCGAGCTGTCCCCGCTTGACGCGCTTGCGAATTCGCCCGTGTCGGGCAGCAAGCTTACGAGTCATTTTTTCGAGCAATCGCTTGAGGCGATCGCGATGGTGTTGGTCGACATTGCCCAGCGACATATTGCTCAGGGCTTCGTCTAGCATATCCTCGGCATCGCCACTCGCATGCACCATATACGCACGATCAACTCGATCTTTAACACGGTTTCTCAATTGTTCCCGCAACGCCTGCACTGCCTCGAACGCTGCGGGCTCGGTGGTCTCGAGCTCCACGGCGGCATCTCGAAGCGCCTGCTCACCCAGAGCATCAAGCATTTTTCGAATGAATTGACCGCGTTGGGTCAGAAGCTTGATCGCCGATACATCGACTTGTTGCGCAGCCGTCTCCACAGCGATGGCAATGGCTGCCTGATCGCCTGACTTGAGCGCATTCACCAAATCACTCGACAGCTTACTGGCGAGTTCTGGCTGCGCCTCCAAAGCGTGTTCTAATTGCTCTGCGAGCTGTTCAGGGGAGGCTTGACCTTCTTGCGACTGCCCCGACTCTTCTTGATCTTTCGTATTTTGCTTCGATGCAAAGTATTGCTCGAACGCCTCATCGAAAATCTCAATTTCAAACTTTGACTTTGCGAGCGCACTTGCCAAGCCATTTTTTAGCAGGGTTCGGTCGCTATAGCCTACAAGCCCGGCAACTTCCATCGCTACCAGTGAATCAGCGGGGGATATCATGATATCGCGCCCTCTGAGGAACTCGATAAATGACAACAGACGCTCGGTCGGAGCTTCTCTACTGGCTTCGTTGACCTGTTGAGTCATCGTCATCGTTGAGCGACCTGAGGTTAGGATGCCACCTGCAGCAACTCATCGAGTTGGTCGACCACGGTCTTGAGGTCTTCCTCGTACTTCAGTAATGCATTAAGCGAGCTTTTCACGAGGGCTTCGTCTAGCGAGTCAGCATGCAACAAAACGAGGCTCTTCGCCCAGTCGATAGTCTCGGATACCGAGGGCAGTTTCTTAAGATCGAGCTCACGAACTTTGCTCACAAAAGAGACGAGATGCTCGGTCATGGCTTCGCTGATTGCCGGGACTCGTGCGCGCACAATGCGACCCTCAAGATCGGTAGCAGGGAAATCAATATGAAGATGTAAGCAGCGGCGCTTCAGTGCATCAGAGAGATCACGTGTGTCATTACTGGTGAGAAATACCAAGGGCTTGGTTCGCCCTTTCAAGGTGCCGAGTTCTGGGATTGAGACCTGAAAGTCCGATAATACCTCTAGTAGGAGTGATTCAAATTCGAAGTCGGCCTTGTCGATTTCGTCGACGAGTAGCACGACGCCCGAGTCCGAGTCGATTGCCTGAAGCAGTGGTCGTGGCTCTATAAACTCTCTAGAGAAAAAGACATCGTCGTAGCTGTGGAGCCGTTCCATCGACTCTCGCAGGCCAGTGGCGCCATCCATCACCTCGGCTAGCTGAGTCTTGAGAAGCTGGGTGTAAAGCAACTGCTTGCCATACTTCCATTCGTAGATAGCTTTAGATTCATCGAGCCCTTCGTAGCACTGCAATCTAACGAGCGGATTACCGGCTATTAAAGCGCAGGTTTTTGCGAGCTCCGTTTTTCCAACGCCGGGGGGGCCCTCAACCAGAATAGGCTTCTCGAGTGCGGCTGCCAGATAAACGACCGTGGCTATTTGCTCGTTGCAGATGTAGCCGTTGGTTCCCAGTGAGTTGATGATGCTATCAACACTGGCCAGGTTAGAGGCAGACTCTGACATAGTAGATTTCCTGAGTAGATCTAACCGCCGGTCGCGTTCATAAAACGCAATACTTGCGGCTCGTCGGGTTGATCAAATACATGACGCTCGGGTTTATACGTGAGAGCACCGATGATTGCATGCTTCAACTTGGACGTTTCTGTGTCCTTTCGCATTAATTGGCGTAAATCGAGCGAATTCTCGTGCCCAAGGCAGAGTATGAGTCGCCCATCGGGTGTCAGTCTCAGTCGATTACAGTCGCTACAGAAATTGTCTGACAGCGGTGAGATAACACCGACACGCGTCTGAGTCCCAACGATGGGGCTGAGTTTTGCTGGTCCGCCGTACTTGTCTTTGGCGGCTGTATCCAGTTCGTAGACGCTAGCTACGGTTTTCATTACCTCGGATGAGTACACCACGCCCGACGAGCGTCCAGTCTGGGTAATGTGGCCTAAGGGCATTTCCTCGATAAAGACAATATCGACACCTTTCTCGATAGCAAAACCAACCAACGGAAGAACTTGATCGTCATTGTGCCCCCGAAGGAGCACGGCATTCAGTCGTATGCGCTCAAAACCAGCGCTGATGGCAGTGTCGATGCCATCCAATACTTGCTCGAGTTTGCCGGTTCGCGACATCGAAGCGAAAGAGCCTGGATCCAGAGTATCGATACTGATGTTGAGGCGAGAAACACCAGCTGCGACGAGGTCGGATGCTTTGGTGGACAGCTGACTGCCATTGGTGGTCATCACCAACTCTTCTAATAACGGCAGCGCCGAGAGGCGAGCTGACAGCTGTTCGATACCCGGTCGTATTAAGGGCTCACCTCCAGTGAGACGGATTTTCCTAACTCCCAGTTCGGTAAAAATCGATGCCAACTTGACCAGTTCGTCATCTGTCAGTACTGATTTGCGAGGCAAAAATTGCATATCCTCAGCCATGCAATACTGACAGCGAAAGTCACACCGGTCGGTGACTGACAGGCGTAAATAACGAATTCCGCGATCGAATGTATCGACAAGAGAGGTGGGCTGCGATTTCATGGAGCGCAGTGTAGCGGATAAGAGAGCGAGAGTAATTGATGAAACGGGGAATAATCGGGTGAGCCTGGGCAATTCGATTTGGCCGGGAATTTTTCTCTCATTGATCGCGGGCGTACTCTCTGCCTACCACGGACAGTCTGCTGATGCGGCGATCACGACAGGTGTCGCGGTGTTGTGTGTTGTGTGGTGGATTTTTGAGCCAATCCCGATACCTGTTACATCCTTGGCACCAATGGCCCTTCTGCCGCTTTTGGGTGTCTTGACGCCTGGAGAGGTCGCGGTGGCGTACGGCTCACCCCTCATTTTGCTGTTGTTGGGTGGGTTTCTGTTGTCCAAAGGAATGGAGTCCTCAGGCGCTCACAAACGCCTAGCGGTTGGAGTGGTCAGAGCCGTGGGTGCCGATAAGCCACACCGCTTAGTACTAGGTTTTATGCTGGCCGCTGCGCTGTTGAGCATGTGGATCTCCAACACGGCGACCGTGTTGATGCTACTGCCTGTCGCACTCGCGGTAATCGCCTCCTCAAGTCAGCCAACACTGCTCGGACCCCCACTGCTGCTGGGACTTGCATGGTCCTGCAGTATTGGTGGCTTGGGCACGCCAATCGGTACGCCGCCCACCTTATTTTTTATGCAGGTCTATGAAGACACGACCGGACAGGCGATCGGGTTTACACAGTGGATGAGCTGGGGTGTCCCGGTAGTCGCGCTATTGATTCCGATCGCTGCGCTCTGGCTTGCGCGCCTGTTGCCGAGCGACCTGACCGTAACGCTGCCAGAGATCGGCGCTTGGCGGAGTGCTGAGCGACGGGTTCTCTCTATTTTTGCATTGACAGCTTTTGCTTGGATGACGCGGAGCGAGCCCTTTGGTGGTTGGCAGACGTGGCTGGGGCTGGCCTCGGCGAATGACGCTGCAGTGGCGTTCTGCGCCGTTATTCTCCTGTTTTTGGTCAAAGATCGAGATGGTGAGCCCTTGATTACTTGGGAGCAGGCGAGCTCGATACCTTGGGGAGTCCTACTGCTCTTTGCGGGCGGTATTACGTTGGCTCAGGGCTTTGTGAGCTCAGGGCTGAGCAGCCAAGTTGGCGATGTGATTGCAAACGTAGCCAATATCCCGTTATTGCTCGCCATCATAGCGATTGCTTTGATGGTCACCACCCTGACTGAAACGACATCAAACACGGCGACGACTGCCTTGCTAATGCCTATTCTGGCCGCCGCCGCGGTGGCGGCCGATATTGAGCCCGCTATTTTGATGGTGCCTGCCGCTATGAGTGCCAGTTGCGCATTTATGCTGCCGGTAGCTACAGCGCCTAACGCCGTTGTGTTCGGGACCGGTCAGCTTGCGATCCAAACCATGGTGAAGCAGGGCCTTGTTATGAATTTACTGTCTGTGATTGTAATTTCTGGTGTGGTTTATCTGCGAGTGGCCTAGCGCGTAGCGCAGGCTTCGCCAGAATATACGCCCTAACCAGTGCCTACTGTGTGACAACGCCATGTGGGTTCCAACGAGCACGTGGGTTCCAACGAGAGAGCAGGATCTCTTTTTTCTCGGTTCACGGCGGGTTTGCTCGAGTTTTGTAGGTTTTTGCTCTCTCGGTTGCGGGTGTAGCCTCTGATGTTGGTTTCGGAGCGCTAGAAGGGCGCATCAGTGTGAACACTGTCGCTGTAAGAGAGACCAACAGAGGCTGTGGCGCCGACCGCCGCGACTTTTTTTGTTGCTAAATGGCAAGGCGAACAAAAAAGGCTCGTTAATCTGGCGGATTAACGAAGCCTCCGTCTCAGTCGACAACGTGAGGTTAGAGCAAGGCCATCATGGTTTCAGCAGAACTCGCCTCGACACCAGGGCCTGTTTCAACGTTCAGCTGAGTAATGACGCCATTGTCGACGAGTATGGCATAGCGCTGACTGCGCATCCCCATACCAAAACCTGTCGCGTCTAGAGTCAGTCCCATAGCCTCGGTAAATTCACCGTTACCATCAGCGACCATCAGGATTTCGCTGGCGTTCTGCGCTTCGCCCCAAGCGCCCATAACGAACGCATCATTAACCGATAGACACACAATACTGTCGACGCCAGCCGCTTTGATTTTATCAGCGTTGGCTACATAGCCCGGCAGATGGGTCATCGAACAACCGGGAGTAAATGCGCCCGGTAGTGCAAAAAGAACAACTCTTTTGCCATCAAAAATATCAGCCGTAGTGAGAGGGGTTGGGCCTTTGTCGCCCATGATCGAAAGGGTACATGAAGGGACTGCGTCGCCATTGCCAAGTGCCATGGTGGATACTCCGGTAGTAAATTGGTAGCGACGTATGGTCTGCCAAAGTTACCCCAAGTGGCAAGCGATCAATCGCCTAACTCGGGGCTGTCTCACTTTTGGCGTGTTTGGATAGCGCAATTTAGATGCCAAAAGCGGCAATACTGCGTACTGCTTCTATAACGCGCTGCGGTTTTTTTGGGGCCGCGCGTAGAACCACCATCGCTCGCGCACAAAGCCTTGAAATGTGAAGCTTTGATCGCATATCCCACTACACCGTCACCCGGGTGCCTATTGTTATGACAGCAAAATCTGAGTTGTCCACCACTGCTGATAGAATGTCGTTTCGTCGCTTCGTTCTTGCAGGTATCGCCACATTTTTAGGTCTCGCTATGACCTGGGTCGTTATGACTGCCAAGTCTGCGCCTGAGGCAGGTGCACCGCCAGAGCGTCCATCACCGATGGTGTCAGTATTCACCGCCGAGCCTGCTACACATCAGCTTTTGGTCGCTAGTCAGGGGACTATCGAGGCCAAACATCGCGTTAGTTTGGTGGCTCAGGTCGCCGGTAAAGTGGCTTCGATTAGTGAGCGCTTCGCGGATGGAGCATTCTTCTCGGCAGGCGACGTGCTATTGACGATCGAGGAAGACGATTACACCTTCGCGCTGGCAAGAGCGCAGTCGGCCAAAGCGGCAGCCGAGCAGCGGTTAGCCGAAGAGCGGGGCAGGGCGCTGCAGGCCGAGCGGGAGTGGCGTGAGCTTGGTAGTGTAGAGGCGAATGACTTATTTTTACGAAAGCCTCAGCTTCATGCCGCAGAGTTAGCCGTCGTAGCGGCGCAAGCGGACGTGGACGCTGCTCAGCTTGCGCTTGAAAGAACCATTATCCGGGCGCCGTTTGATGGTCGAATCCAGGCCACGGATGCCGATATCGGCCAGTTCGTAGCAACAGGTAGCAGACTTGCGCAGATCTATGGTCGGGATGCGCTAGAGGTTAGATTGCCGCTCTCAAATAGCCAATTGTCGTTACTACCCGATGCCATCCTCACGTCCGAGACGGGTTTGGTGGGGTTGAAGGCAGATTTCAACATCAGCCTGGGTGGCAAGGAGTGGACTTGGCAAGCACCGATTGTTCGTGTCGAAGCCGAGGTTGACCGTCGCACCCGTGTCACCAACATCATTGCAGAGTTTCCTGCGCAGTTGCCAGGTATTCCCGCGCTGACCCCAGGTATGTTTGTTCAAGCGTCAATTCAAGGCGCTGCGATCGAGGGGGTCGTTGTTGTATCCAATGATGCGGTAAGCCCAGACGGTCATGTGCTAGCTATCGACGAGGAAAGCCGGCTAAAACGGGTACCAATCCAAGTTATCAGCCGTCGGAGTAATGAAGTGTTCGTCAGCGGCTTAAGGTCAGGAGAACTGGTGGTGTCTGAACTCAACAACGCCATGTTCCCAGGCCTAGCGGTGAAGCCCCAGCAAACCAACACTGAGGTTAACTAGTGTGAGCGGGCCACTTAACTGGTTCATTAAGAACCCGATCGCCGCTAACTTACTGATGGTGTTGCTGCTTATTGGCGGTTACACCAGTATCCCCAAGCTGGATAAGCAATTCTTCCCCACTCCTGAAATCAACCAGGTTGAGGTCAGGATGTCATTTCCCGGTGCCAGTCCCGGTGAGATCGAAGAACAGGTAGCGACACGAATCGAAGAGGCGATTCATGATCTGAATGGTATCGCTGAATTGCGCTCGACCTCTCGCGAGGGCATGGGTGTTGTCATGGTTGAGGTCGAGAGCGATTATCCTGCTCAAAAGTTGACTAATGACATCAAAAGCCGAGTCGATGCCATTAAGACTTTTCCCGAGCAAGCGGAGCGGCCGACTGTTACCGAAATTACGTATCGGCACCGAATGGGACGGGTACAGTTATTTGGTGACCTGACCGAGCGTGAGCTGAAAGAAATTGGCGAATTACTCCGCGACGAGCTCTCTCGTTTGCCCTGGATTTCTATCGTTGAGCTAGACACCCCCAGGCCTTATGAAGTCTCGATCGAAGTCTCAGAGACCGACCTGCGCCGCTATGCCCTAACCTTCGATCAAGTCGCGTCTGCTGTGCGAGCGGCGTCGCTAAATCTTCCCGCAGGTTCGATTAAGCGCAATAACGGAGATCTGTTGATCCAGACTCGGGGTCAGGCTTATGAGACGCCAGATTTCGAATCGATTGTGCTCCGGAGCGACGCAACCGGTCAGGAGCTTTACCTCAGCGATGTGGCCGTGGTTAAGGATACGTTTGAGGATATTGATATCGATATTCAATTCAACGGTCAGCCATCGTTGGGCTTAAATGTGTTTGTTACCACGAACCCCGACGTGTTGAAGACAACAGCGACGATCAAGAGTTGGGTAGA
This sequence comes from Halieaceae bacterium MED-G27, assembly GCA_002456975.1. Classification (GTDB taxonomy): domain Bacteria; phylum Pseudomonadota; class Gammaproteobacteria; order Pseudomonadales; family Halieaceae; genus Luminiphilus. The sequence goes on along the minus strand of NTKA01000007.1, from coordinate 12,976 downwards.
GCAGCGACAGGTATCGCTGCCTGACGGGGTTTATTTGGAGTTTTGGCAGGATCAGTCGAAAGCGTTCAAAGATCGCGTCAGAACCCTGGTAACCAATGGTCTTGGTGGCCTCGCCCTCGTCATTATCGTTTTGATGTTGTTTCTACGTCCTATGCTCGCGTTTTGGGTGTCGGTGGGCATTGTTGTCGCGTACATGGGGACCCTATTTCTGCTTCCTTACACCGGGAAGGGACTCGACATGATTACCTTGTTCGCGTTTCTGCTGACGCTGGGTATTGTTGTCGATGACGCGATTATCGTGGGTGAGTCTGTTCATACCGCCCATACCAAGGGCCTGAGTGGTGTCCATGGCGCATTGGTTGGTGTGCGTCAGGTCGTAAAGCCCGTTGTATTTGCCGTGATTAGTACCATGGTGTTTTTTGCACCAATGTTCTTCTTGCCCGGGGACTGGGGGCCGTCGAGTCAGGGTATTCCCACCGTAGTCTGTCTCGCCCTCGCATTTTCGCTGGTGGAATGCCTACTCATATTGCCGTCCCACCTGGCGCACATGAAGCCTGAGCCCGACATTTCCGAGGCTCGCGGCTTGACCAAGTTGCGACGTCAATGCGCCGACGGCCTGGCTTGGTTTGCGCAGGAGCGTTATCGACCCTTCCTCGCTAAATGCCTGCGCAACCATGCGATGGTTGGCGGATTCTTCCTGGTGATGCTTTGCTTGAGTCTCGCTCTTTACGGCGGTGGTTACTTAAAGAGTGCTTTCTTCCCGCGGGTCAACTCCGATTATGTCGTGGGTACAGTCGAAATGCCTCAGGGCGGAGCGTTCAGTGATGCCACGATGATGCGCGATCGTCTGGTGACTGCGGCTGAAGATTTGAAAGCGTCTTACAATGCGCAAGCACAGTTTGCTGATTCGCCCGCTATCGATAATGTCATGGCGGTTGCCTCGGAGAACAAGATCGACTTAATGATTCAGGTGGCATCAGCAAATCTCGACACCGAAGTTATGACCCGAGAGCTGCGTGAGAGCCTTGGCGATATGTCCACTGCGAAAGAGGTGCGCTTCGACTTCACCATCCGAGATCCAGGTAAGCCAATCAAGCTGCTATTTGCCGCTGAGCGTGTTGAAGACCTTGAAGCGCTCGCGCTCGATGTAAAAGCTGCGCTGGCTCGTTACCCCGGCGTCTTTGATGTCAGTGATAGTTTCGACGCGCCCCGTGACGAGTTAGTCCTGTCATTGAAACCGGCGGCTGAAGGTTTGGGCGTAAGCCTCGCGGATGTCGCGCGCCAAGTTCGACAGGCATTTTTTGGTGAAGAGGTGCAGCGCGTGCCTCGTAGTGGTGAAGATGTGCGCGTCATGGTCCGCTACCCAGAGGTTGAGCGACGAGCGATTGCCAATATCGAATCAATGTTTATCCGGACAGCCGATGGCAGTGAGGTGCCGTTCGATGTGGTGGCGACCTATCAGGTCGAAACCGGCTACCAGTCGATTGAACGGCTCGACCGCTTGCGGACGCTGGAGGTTGCTGCTGATGTTAGCGAAGACGGTGCGCCACCAAGAGCGATTGTAGAAGCCTTGCTTGCCAATGACGCACCAGATTGGCTCCAGCAGTATCCAGGCGTCAGTATCAAGCTCGATGGCGAGCTACAGGAAGAGATCGAATTCGGTCAGGCCATGGTGTACATGGGGACTTTGTCGATGCTCATCATTTTTGGATTGATGGCCATCGCCTTTAAATCCTACTGGCAACCGTTGCTGGTGCTAACCGCAGTTCCATTCGGATTGATGGGCGCTATTTTTGGGCACTGGCTACTGGGTTGGCAGGTCAGTATGTTTTCGATTATGGGCGTGATCGCCTGTGCCGGTGTGGTGGTCAACGACAATTTGGTACTGATCGATCGTATTAATAATTTGAAGGCGGAGGGTGTACCTTTAGAAGACGCCTTATTACAGGGCGCCCAAGATCGATTCAGACCAATTATCCTGACCTCACTCACAACGTTTGTTGGGCTATTGCCAATCATGATGGAAACCAGCGTTCAGGCACAGTTTCTGATTCCAATGGTGACCTCGCTCGCATTTGGTGTGTTGTTTGCCACAGGTGTGACGCTGGTGCTGGTGCCCGCGCTCTATTTAATGGGTGAGGATATGACGAAGCTGTTACGAAAGACGGCAGATCGGTTTAAGCGCATCCCATCGGGCGTCACTGCCGATATCTAACAGTCGGTCTGCCCGTGCACTCGCATTCGAGTATGAAGTGCTGAAACGGGGCCCTTGCGCGGGCCCCAGATATTGCTTAACTGGCTCTTGGACCCGCGCTGATAATCGCCTCATTGATATCAAATTGCGCGATATTATCGACAAACAATTTGGCAAGCTTCCCGGCTTGTCGATCGTAGGCCTCGTCATCACCCCAGCTCGCTTTTGGATTAACGAATTCTGCAGCCACTCCCGGAATCTCGGTGGGAAAATCGAGGTTGAGTGACTCGATATGTTGAGTTTCCGCGTCTAGTAAGGCTCCACTCTGAGCAGCGGCGACCACAGCTCGGGTCACCGGGATAGGGAATCGACTGCCCTTGCCTTCTGCGCCACCCGAACCTCCGGTCCAGCCCGTATTAATTAAGTAGACCTGTGAGCCGAAGTCCTCAATGCGCCTCATCAACAAGTCGGCATAGTCCTGAGCAGGGCGCGGCATGAAGGGTGCGCCAAAACAAGTTGAAAAGGTGGGATGAATACCCGCCTCAGCACCGAGTTCGGTAGAGCCGACCCGGGCTGTATAGCCCGACAAAAAGTGAAAAGCCGCAGCTTCCTTCGATAAGAGACTGACCGGCGGCAGTACGCCCGAGACATCACAGGTGAGGAAAATGACACATTTTGGTTCGCCACCGGTATTGGTCGCGGAACGCTTCTTGACATGATAAAGCGGATAGCAACACCGGCCATTTTCAGTCAATGTCGTATCTGCATAGTCGGCGATGCGCTCATTGTTCAGAGTAACGTTTTCCACAATCGCGCCGAAGCGGATAGCCTCCCAAATAACAGGCTCATTCTTATGGCTGAGATTGATGGTTTTCGCGTAACAGCCACCTTCGATATTGAACACCGATCCCTTCGCCCAACCGTGCTCATCATCGCCGATAAGATAACGCGCTGGATCCGCTGACAAGGTAGTCTTGCCTGTGCCAGACAAACCAAAAAAAAGTGTTGTATCGCCAGCATCGCCAATATTGGCCGAGCAGTGCATGGGAAGCACATCTTTTTCGGGCAACAAAAAGTTTTGCACCGAAAACATTGCCTTCTTCATTTCACCGGCATATCGCATGCCCGCGATCAGTACTTTTCGCTGGCCAAAATTAATAATCACCGTCGCATCAGAATTCGTTCCATCGCGTTCCGGATCGCAAACGAAGTCGGCGACATTTAGGATTTTCCACTCGGGTTTGTGCGCTGGGTTATAGGTCTCAGGCCGAATAAACATGTTGCGGGCAAACAAGCCCTGCCACGCCGTGCCTGTGGTGACCTTTACGGGTAAGTAATGATCGCCATGCTCTCCCACATGCAGATGCTGGACCCAATGCTCGTGAGCACCAACGAATGCTTTGACACGATCCCAGAGCGCGTCAAATTTGTCGGCATCGAAAGGTCTATTGACGCCACCCCAATCGATAGCATCCTCGCTCGAGTGTTCTTTAACGATGAATCGATCAGCAGGTGAACGCCCAGTTCGAGCACCCGTTTCTACTCGGAGCGCGCCCGTGCTGGAGAGGCAGCCCTCTCGGTTGGCGAGCGCCATTTCGATCAGCTGTGATGCTGAGTCGTCAGTATGTCTAATCGGCGCTTCTGCGCTCTGATTGTCTATCATGTTGTGAGACTTCCAGTGTGAGTGTGTGGGGTTTTGAAGCCATTAATGCAGTGTGTGATTACCCTCCAGCTTCAAATCGGTTTGAGCGAAAACATACGATTGGCCGCACATTTCGCAGTTCATGGTCACCTTTTTTTGCTCTTCAAATAATTCGGTGATCTCGTTATCGGGTAATAGCGTGAGCGCAGTCAGACTGCGTTCTCTGCTGCAGGAGCAGTTAAACTGTATGGGCTTGGGTTCAAATCGACTCACCGACCACTCAGCGAATAGGCGACGTAGTAGTTGGTCAATATCGAGCTCTAGCAGTTCGCTTGCAGTGATCGTATTGGCAAGTGTGCAGAGTGTTTCCCAGTCATCGTCACGCTGTGTCTGATCGCAAACGAATTCGACATCGTCCATGAGTGCCTGCCCCTTCGAAGCAGGGAGTTGCTGGAGCATTAGTGCACTCGCCGCTGTCTGTTTGGTAGCCAACCAAAACTGAGTGCTAAGCTGTTCACTCTGACTAAAGTAGTCAGAGAGTACCTCGGCGAGCGAGGGCTTTTGGCAGGCGACGATACCTTGGTAACGCTTGCCTTCGGTAGGGTCAATCGTCAGAGTAAGAATCCCATCGGGAAGCAGGTCGCCTAGCCCCTCCAGAGAGGACGATAAATCGCCTCGAGCAATACCTCTCAACTGGCCTTCGCTTGAACACTCAGCCACGATCAATGACAGGGGGCCATCGCTGCGACCTTGTAGCGTGATTTTGCCGTCGTACTTAAGGTTGTTGCTGATTAACACTACGGAGGCGGCGAACTCACTCAACAGCTGACGCACCGTGTGGCCGTAGGGCTGCGCATCGAGGATATCTTGGAGTGAATGATGCAGTGTGACTGCCTCGCCGCGTACATCTGCTTCTTCGAACAGGAAACGAAATGCGAGGTCAGTTGATGTGTTGGAGAGCATGCCCCATTTTAACAGGGGATCACCGCTAACGAGCGGCGATCTGTACTTGAATATTCACAATTAGGGAGCCGGATATTGGCTCAAATGATTAAGCGAGAGCTTTAACCTTAGCGTTCAAGCGGCTCTTGTGCCGGGCTGCTTTGTTCTTGTTGATTATGCCTTTGTTGGCCATACGGTCGATTACAGGAACGGCATTATTGAAAGCTTCTTGAGCAGCTGCGTGCTCACCTGTACCAACGGCTGCTAAAACCTGCTTCATTTTGGTACGAACTAACGACCTCAAGCTCGCATTGTGCGTGCGTCGCTTGTCGTTCTGCTTTGCTCGCTTTCGAGCCTGCGGTGAATTTGCCAACGGATTCTCTCCCGATAAAAAGGGCGCAAATAGTGGGTGAGCAGGCGGTTGATGTCAACCGCTGACGCCCGAAATAATGCGCGTTCTCCGGCTTAGAGACCTAAAAAAACCAGCACCCAACCTAGAACAGCAATCCCCAAGCTATTACCGGCGGACTCAAGCCGAAAAAAAGCATAGCCGTAGCCTACAGGCGGCAGAAACAGGGAGAACATGCCCCAAGCATAATCCTCTTTCCAGGCAGCAATTAACAGCAATACCCAGCTCACTAATAGGCAGGATGCCCCCAAAAACATCAAATAAGCACTAGACGCTTCCATCTCTTGTTCTCCAAAGGTAGGGTTCTCGTCGGGTCGCGATCCTATCAGATTGTGGCCGCGAGCCAACGGATTTTAGTCTTATTTTTGACCAAGAAATATAAATCAGAAAGTTGAGAGATAGCGTGGTAGAAAAACAAAGCATCCCGGACCCCTACAGCGATATTAGGCCGTTCACCGACGAGGAGATCGCGCCGGTGGTTGAAGCGCTGTTATCGGACCGCGAATTCGTCTCAACGATGGTTGGACTGACCAATCCAACAGCGTTGCGGTGGCTGCCCGGAATCGCTCTGTGGTGGGCTCGACGGTTACTGAGGCGTGAAGTTGCGCACGTGAATTCGATTTACGACTTTCAGATGCTGGTCAAGCCGCGTTTGGATCGTATCTCTGGCGAGACGTCGACATTCACGGTGGCAGGTCTCGAGGGCCTACCGGCCGATCAATGCCATGTATTTATTAGTAACCATCGCGACATCGTAATGGACTCGGCCTACGCCAATCACGCGCTGAATAACGAGGGTCGCAAGACGCTGCAGATAGCGATCGGCGACAATTTACTGCAAAAGCCGTGGGTGTCAGACCTGATGCGGATCAATAAGAGTTTTATTGTGAAGCGGAATCTCTCGGGTCCAAAACAGCTGCTCGCTGCCTCCAAGCAATTAGCAAGTTACATTCGAGAGATGATCACAAGTAATTCAGATCCCATTTGGATTGCGCAGCGTGAGGGTCGCGCGAAGGATGGGAACGATGTAACAGATCCGGCGATTTTGAAGATGCTATCGCTAAGCCGACAAAAAGGGGTAGAGACCCCGGAAGCAGTGTTGCGATTGTTAAATATTGTGCCGCTGACCATTAGTTACGAGCTTGATCCTTGTGACACAAGAAAAGCCAAGGAGTTGGCATTTGGTGTCGGCTATGAAAAAGACGCCTTCGAAGATTTAGATAGCATTGCGACCGGAATCATGGGGCAGAAAGGGCAGGTGCATCTGCAGTTTGGCGCACCACCTGCCGAAGAGGAATTGTCTATTGAGGCGATGGTAGAGCGAATCGATGCCGCTATGGTTACCAATTATCGATTGTTTGAGACAAATGCCTGGGCTTGGGAAATACTGAATGGGCAGACACTCACTGGCGATGTAATGATTCACAAGGGGTCGATCGACCGTGGGGATTTTCTCGCGCGTTTTGATGGCTTGAGTGATGCGGAGCGAGACTATGCACTGGCTATGTATGCCCAACCAGTCAGTCGCCGGCTTGCCTACCAAGAGGCTGGCTAGCTACTTTGCTCAGTGACGCGCTTCAGCAGGATATAAAGTCCGCTTTTTTTTCCCTAAGTGAGGCTAAGGGGCTGAAACCACGATGGGGACAGCGCCAGATGATTGCCGAGGTAGCTAATGCCTTAGGCGATGAAGACACCAGTAAATTTCTAGCGATCGAGGCAGGTACGGGCACTGGAAAGACGATTGCTTATACGATTGCTGCGTTACCTGTAGCGAGGGCCTGCGGCTACAACTTGGTGATTGCTACGGCAACAGTGGCCCTTCAAGAGCAATTGATCTTCAAAGATCTCCCCGATATCCGTCGCTACAGTGATCTCGATTTTAATTACCAGCTAGCTAAGGGCAGAAGTCGCTATTTGTGCCTATACAAGCTGGACCAACTCGCTCAAGGCATGGATCAGACGTCAGTGATGTCGCTCTATCCCGATGAGTATGATGCGGGCGCAAGTCAGGACTGGGCCGCGATTTACGATGAGATGCTCAGTGCCGTTGTTGATAATCAATGGGATGGTGATATCGATTCATGGCCCACAGCGTTGGAGCCTAGCTTTACGCGAACGATTACTACCGATCATAGCCAGTGTCTCAACCGTCGCTGCCCTCATGTGACATCCTGTGCGTTTTTTCAGGCGCGGGAAGGGTTGGACGAGACTGACATTATCGTCACCAATCACGATCTCGTACTATCCGATTTTCGCTTGGGAGGTGGTCGAATTCTGCCAGACCCGGAGTCAACGCTTTACATTTTTGATGAAGGGCATCAGCTTCCCGAGAAATGCCTCAATCACTTTGCTCGATTCTCCCGCTCGGGGAGAACCTTAAATAACCTTAACGAGGGGCAACAGTGGGTATCGCAGCATCGAGCATCTCTGATTGAACACGATATTCGCCCTGAAACGCTCGATGCGCTAGAGGGCATACTAGTCGATCTGCTGCAGCAGTCTCGAGAGGCTCAAGCGCTGTGCTGGCAGTTATTGACCGAGCTTCCAGCGGGCCAATCGGATCTTCGCTTTCCATTTGGGCAAGTGACCGAACTACTTAGGGAGAAAGCGAGCGAACTCGAGGTGCAGTGGCGCCAATTTTCACGGCGCGTCGAGCCCTTGGCTGCCCTGGCAGAAGCGCTTTTGGATGAGTCGGATGCGGAGGCGCGTGATGAATGGGAGGGGCTGCTCAATGACCTCCAGGTCATGCTGGCGAGAGCCGAAGGCCAACAGCTCTTATGGGAGAGTTTTGCCTGCTCTGAAGCCAGTGATGATGTGCCCTGGGCGCGATGGATGCGTCATTACGGCGATGACAGCAGCATCGAATGTTACGCAAGTCCAATTTTCGCCGGGAAGATTTTAGAAGAGCATGTTTGGTCGAAAGTCGCCGGAGCTGTTTTAACCTCAGCTAGTCTGACCGCTTTGGGATCTTTTGATCATTTCATGCAAAAGTCTGGATTGCCGTCCGATAGCCGACTGTGCCGTGTTGAAAGTCCCTTTGATGTGAGTCGAGCAACTTTTATCGTGCCTCAGATGGAGTCGGAGCCGAGCCACGCTGAAGCCCATACCACGGAGATTATCGATCGATTACCGGGGCTCGCTGAGTCGCAACTCGGTGTGCTGGTGCTATTTAGTTCAAAGCGACAATTGAATGACGTGGCTGAAGGCTTGGGCGCGACTTGGTCTCGGAAGCTATTGATTCAGGGTGAGCGAAGCAAGGCAGATATTATCGAAACCCATAAAACCCGTATCGATAGGGGAGAGCAGTCCATTATTTTCGGGCTCGCGAGTTTTGCCGAAGGTGTTGATCTCCCCGGGGCCTATTGTTCGCACGTTATCATTGCCAAACTGCCGTTTGCCGCGCCGGATAATCCCCTAGACGCAGCGCACGCCGAGCTATTAGAGCGAGATGGCCGCAATGCGTTTATGGAGTTAACCGTGCCCGAGGCGTCGCTTAAATTGCTTCAGGCCTGCGGTAGGTTGCTCAGGAGTGAGCAAGATGAAGGCCGTATCACCCTGTTAGATCGCCGTGTTGTAACTAAGCGTTATGGACGCGCCATTCTGGATGCTTTGCCGCGTTACCGATTTGAGCTCGATTAACATTCTGATCAACTTGTTTAGATGGAGTTATGCGTGACTAGGTGCTCGAACAGCGTGTCTAGCGCTTAGGTAAGTTCAGACCCGCGAGAAGATGGCGAGCACTTTGCCGATGGTAGTAGCACCTACTTTTTTTCGGGCGCAAAAAAAAGCCCGGCTTCAAACCGGGCTTTTAAGCTTAAGCGCTGGCTAGCGTATCAGTCCCAGCTCAGAGCTCCACCGGTCTGGTATTCAATCACTCGAGTCTCAAAGAAGTTCTTTTCCTTCCTAAGATCCATGATCTCTGACATCCAAGGGAACGGGTTCTGAGCACCTGGGAACTGCTCTGTTAGCCCAAGCTGAGTAAGCCGTCGATTAGCAATGAACTGAAGATACTCTTCCATCATCGATGCATTCATACCCAAAACACCCCTTGGCATGGTGTCACGAGCATATTCGATTTCTAGCGCGGTGCCCTCGAGGATCATCTGAATCACTTCCTGCTGGAACGTTTCGGTCCAAAGGTGTGGGTTTTCCAGTTTGATCTGGTTGATCACATCGATGCCAAAGTTGAGGTGCATCGACTCATCTCGAAGAATGTACTGGAATTGCTCAGCAACGCCCGTCATCTTGTTACGACGACCCATTGATAGAATCTGGGTAAAGCCGCAGTAGAAAAAGATGCCCTCGGTTACCGCATAAAAACCAATCAGATTTCGCAGCAGTTGCTGGTCATTTTCGGTAGTACCCGTTGTGAAGTTGGGGTCTGACAGTGTTTCTGTCTTGCCCAGCGACCACGATGCCTTCTTGGCCACCGATGGGATCTCCCGATACATATTGAAGACTTCGCCCTCATCCATACCCAGAGACTCAATACAGTACTGGTAGGCGTGTGTATGGATAGCTTCCTCAAATGCTTGTCGAAGCAAGTACTGTCGACATTCTGGGTTGGTGATTAATCGATAGATACCCAGCACCAGATTGTTAGCTACTAGCGAGTCCGCAGTCGAGAAATAACCCAATGACCGCATGACAATGCGACGCTCATCCTCGGTTAAGCCATCATCGCTTTTCCATGTAGCGACGTCAGCAGTCATATTGATCTCTTGCGGCATCCAGTGGTTGGCGCAGCCATCGAGATATTTTTGCCATGCCCAGTCATACTTGAAAGGGACCAACTGATTTAAGTCGGCTCGGCAGTTAATCATGGCCTTTTCGTCGACCGAAATTCGAGCTGCCCCCATTTCGAGCTCTTCAAGCCCAGGTGCGGTGTCGATATTTGCCACGGCATCTGCTGCGGCTTTAGCCATGTCACTGGCAGCGACGGGTTCTACCGGTGCTGCTGTCTCCATGGTGTCTAATGCTGCAGCTACTACCTCTGGCTGCGCTGGTGCTGGCGCGGCCGATGCGGCTGATGTCTCACTTACGTTGTAATCGTCCCAATTAAGCATGGTTACCTCCTTTGCCCCCGGTTATTTACTGACAAGCTTCACAATCTGGATCGTCTAAGGAACAAGCTTGCGGTACGGGTGCTGGCTGCACTGTCTCGGCTGCTTGCTGGCTCACGGCATTGAGTTGACCTGTATTAACAGTCGACTTTTCAGTGCCGGTCGCCGCGAGTGATCTCAAATAGTATGTTGTTTTTAAGCCACTGTACCAAGCCATACGGTAAGTGACGTCCAGCTTCTTACCGCTGGCGTTGTTGATGTACAAGTTGAGCGACTGTGCTTGGTCAATCCATTTCTGACGTCTGCTCGCAGCGTCTACCAACCAGCGTGGCTCAACTTCAAAGGCTGTTGAGTACTTGGCTTTAAGATCTGCTGGAATGCGGTCGATGTTCTGGACACTACCGTCGTAGTATTTCAGATCATTGACCATCACTTTGTCCCATAGGCCTTGCGCTTTAAGGTCGTTAACCAGATGCGGGTTGACCACGGTGAACTCACCAGACAAATTCGATTTGACGTAAAGATTTTGATACGTCGGCTCGATCGACTGTGACACGCCCGTAATGTTAGCGATTGTCGCTGTCGGAGCGATGGCCATCACATTCGAGTTGCGCATCCCTTGTTCAGCCACTTTAGCCCGCAGTTCAGGCCAGTCCATGCTGGTGTCATGGTTCACTGAAATGAACTGCTCGCCACGTTGCTCCACCAGCATATTGAGCGAATCGATCGGGAAGACGCCCTGGCTCCACAATGAGCCGTCATAACTCGCATAACTGCCGCGTTCTCTCGCTAGGTCGCTTGACGCACCAATGGCGTAATAGCTGATTGCCTCCATGGTTTGGTCGGCAAAGGTGACTGCCTCATCTGATGCGTAAGACACATCGATCTTGTATAGCGCGTCCTGAAAGCCCATGAGACCCAGACCAATCGGCCGGTGTTTCATGTTTGAGTTTTCGGACGTTTCTACCGAGTAGTAGTTGATATCGATAACGTTATCCAGCATTCGAATGGCTGTAGTTATCGTCTTCTTCAACTTATCTAAGTTCAGCTTACCGTTCTCGATGTGCTGTGGCAGGTTCACCGACCCCAAGTTACACACAGCAATTTCATCCTTGCTCGTGTTGAGAGTGATTTCGGTACAAAGGTTTGATGAATGAACCACACCGCAATGTTGCTGCGGTGAGCGGATATTGCATGGATCCTTGAACGTGATCCACGGATGTCCCGTCTCAAAGATCATGCCGAGCATCTTGCGCCACAGTGCTTGCGCCTTTAACGTCTTGTGCAGCTTTAACTCACCGGATCGAGCTTGCGCTTCGTATTGGTTGTAACGCTCTTCAAACGCTGTGCCGTATAGATCGTGGAGATCGGGGACGTCATTAGGCGAGAACAGTGTCCAATCACCATCCTCAAATACCCGCTTCATAAACAGATCGGGCACCCAATTTGCTGTATTCATATCGTGAGTTCGACGCCGATCATCACCGGTATTCTTTCGCAACTCCAGAAACTCCTCGATATCGAGGTGCCATGTTTCCAAGTAGGCGCACACGGCTCCTTTGCGCTTGCCGCCTTGGTTTACTGCAACCGCCGTGTCGTTGACGACTTTCAAGAACGGGACAACGCCTTGGCTCTTGCCGTTGGTGCCCTTGATATAAGCGCCTAGAGCTCGGACGGGCGTCCAGTCATTCCCCAGGCCGCCGGCAAACTTTGACAGCATGGCGTTGTCCTGAATGGCGCCGTAGATGCCATGCAGGTCGTCGGGGACGGTTGTCAGGTAGCAAGAGCTGAGCTGCGATCGCAATGTGCCTGAGTTAAAGAGCGTAGGTGTGGAGCTCATGTAGTCAAATGACGACAGTAGTGAGTAAAACTCGATAGCACGTGCGTTCTTGTCGTCTTCTCGGATCGCCAATCCCATCGCGACGCGCATGAAGAACAACTGCGGCAATTCGAAGCGCACATCATTGCTGTGTATGAAGTAGCGATCGTAGAGCGTTTGTAAGCCGAGATAGCTGAATTGCAAGTCACGCTCGGGCAGTAGCGCATTGCCCAGCATGTCAAGGTCAAATTCAGCCAGCTCTGGCGACAGCAGCTCCAGCGCCACCCCTTTCTCAATAAAAGACGCCAGAGCTTTGGGATACATTTCCGCCATCTCGCTCTGTGTGGCTGAATCCGCGACCTCTAAAAACCCAAGACCTTCGGCGCGAAGATTGTCTAATAACAACCTCGCTGCAACACTCGAGTAGTTAGGTTCTTGCTCGATCATAGTTCGCGCGGTGATGACCAGCGACGTGCTGACTTCTTCCTCGGACACGCCGTCGTAGAGATTGCGCAGCGCCTCATCGATAATCGCGGCCTCGCTAACATCGTTTAGATCTGCACACGCCTCGGCGACAATGGTTCGGATACGCTCGATGTCGAGAGGTCGCTGTGAGCCGTCGGCGGTTAGTACGTTAATAGTCTGTGCAGCTGCTTCAGCTTCAGGCGACAGCTCTTCTTTTTCGACGCGAGCCTGTCGGCGCGACTCTCGGTAGATCACATAATCTCTTGCGATCTGGTGCTCGCCAGCTCGCATCAGCGCTAGTTCGACCTGGTCCTGAATGTCTTCGATATGAATCGTACCGCCCGATGGCATGCGTCGCTCGAATGTACCCACGACTTGCGTCGTTAGTTTGGCAACCGTCTCGTGGATTCTCGAGCTCGCCGCGGCGGTGCCACCTTCTACA
>NTKA01000068.1 GCA_002456975.1 Halieaceae bacterium MED-G27 | reverse complement strand
ACGCTCGATTTTTATCATCGCTTGTCGCCACAGTGGCTACGCTTTCACTGCTTGCTCCATCATTTGCATCCGCCGAGCGGCTCAACAAGACCATCGAAACACTCGAAGCCGGTCAAGCGGCATTCGGGATCTTCTCGGGAGATCGGTCGCTATCTAATGCGCGCTCCCTGTCGCGCTCTGAGCTCGACTATATTCTGATCGATATGGAGCACGGCCCCTACGATGCGGAGACGCTGCAGACCTTTCTGTTGGGGATGACCAACAAAGCAGAAATCAAAGCGACCAACAGTCTCGCCATGAACACCACGCCGATTGTTCGACTGCCCACCAACGGTCGGGAAATGAACCAATTCCTCGTCAAGCAAGTCCTGGACATGGGCGTTTTCGGTATCATGTTCCCAATGATCAATACCCGCGAAGAAGCTGAAAATGCGATTGCTAGCATGCGTTTCCCTAGAGCCGCCGGAGAGACCGATGACGGACCTCAAGGCCTGCGGGGTCGCTCGCCCGGCACTGCGGTCTGGTACTGGGGAACAGGTTACAGCGAGTATTTGAGCAAAGCCGATGTCTGGCCGCTCGATCCACAGGGCGAACTACTTGCGGTGATTCAAATCGAGACGCAGGAAGCCATCGGCAATCTAGAGGCAATTATCACCACACCCGGCGTCGGTGCGATCTTCATTGGACCAAGCGATCTTTCGGCTGATATCGGTTTACCTCGCTCGCACTCAACAGTTGAGGCCGCCATTCAGACCATTTTGGCGAGCTGCATCAAACATAACGTGCCATGCGGCATCACCACATCACCGAACGACATCGCCGAGCGAACTAAACAGGGTTTCCGCTTTGCGACCGTTGGCGGCGATTCAGGTATCTCTCCTAGGACCGGACACGCACTTACCATCGGGCGAGAAACTGCAGGCCGAGACTAGGCATTCTTTAAAAACTCATCTTGGTAGCACAACAAGCTGGGCGCGCCTCACTGGTGTGGGCCCAGCTTTACAACTAGGAGTTATCCGGCGCCTATCATCGACATCCGGACCTACATTTAAGCACTCAACTGAAAATCAGCCATCGCAACAATTTGTGTGATGACAAGCATCGATCAATCGAGTTGAAGCTCCTCGGCATGGACCTCTTCGTAGATTTCGATGGCTTGCTGATTGAGGTATCCAGCGACGAAAACACCTGTAAACGAAATAATGGCTAGAAGCATCCCTAGTACCAAATGGGACCTATAGCCTTCAGATGTTTTTCCACCCTCAGCTGCTCGAAATAGATGAAACAGGCCCATGGCAAAGAATGCGATGGACGCAAAAGGGCTATCTGTAAACAGAAGCACCAGTGCGACGACCAGCAAGCCAATATCAATGATTCGATGCAACATACGTCCACTCCTTCATTTGTCGTTAGTCATGTGGCTTTGGCACGACCTCAAGCGCGTCTTCAAGTACGTCAGCGTCGGTTAATCCAGCTCGCAATAACAACATGGCGCGGACTTTCCCAGATGCCGCCCTTGAATTAGCAGCAGCCACTGATACAGGTTGTGAGTAACTTAGCTCAGAGTGACCAGATGACTTAGCGACGGAGAGGCTACCCGACACAAGAAAGGTTCTATCGCTGTCACTGGGCTCCCAACTCGTGCTCGTCATAAACTCTGAAATCCTGATAGGCAAACTGAAGTCAGTCGTAACTGACAGTTTTAATACCGTGATTTGTACTCACAACTTATTTTTTATTCATAAATTTTTTCATGGATAGAGAAATAATCGCTATTAAGAAAAATAACGTTCCAATATCGTGAAGTCCCTCAATATTAAATATGTTTTCAGATACATACATTGCTATCGCAAGAATTATTAAAAACCAAAAATCATATTTTTTTATAAACTCAATCATTATTTAATAATTACTCCACGGTAACTGATTGGTTTGGAGCAGTGATTTACTCTTCCTCGTAATCGTCTGCAAGTATCCCCTTTTCTTTTAAGGTCTCTGTTAGTTTTTCCAAACGAACCAATGCAACCACCCCGACCATTCCAAATACAAATCCCATTACTGCTAACGCTTCGATAATGATCTCCTTTTAATCCACTGTTTTGTAATACTCGACCGTGACACCCGAGGCTGGGAATCAATCGCCCAACCGCTTTCATCTTCGCACCGGGCTCCGACATAACGATCCGGTGACTGATGGATGAGAATCTGCGCCTGCTGTTTAGTCTGGCAGCGACGCTGCATCCCCACCACTCCGGTCACGGCCAATTTGCTAATTACGTAATTTTGAACACTGAAAACGGATGTACTGTCCGCTCGAATTATCCCAATGTCCCCAACCAATAACCTACAGCAAATGTGACGAGAAGGACGATTGGGACTACGAAGTGAGACAGACTTCGATACTCGGGGCTCGTCGCTAACAACTGATCTGATGATACTGATAGAGCAGAGGCAAGCGCGCGGGTAGTCTCCAGAGAGGCTGTTCCGCTGGTTTCAATTCGCTGAATGGTCCGCACCGACACATCCGCCATTACCGCCAACTCCTCTTGTGTTAACTGATGCGAACTACGCAGGTGCCTGACGGTTTTACTGTTGAGTAACACAGGAACGTTATCCCTATCGCATCAAATGATTTCGTAATGAGAGATTAGAAAGCCTATCAACGCGCCAATCAGTGCCAAGGTCACCACGCCGCTCCATCCTAGTCCCCTAAAAGAATAACTGGACTCAGCAACTAACTGATCGCCATGCCTTATTTCCAGATTAATAGCACTCATTTTATAGATATAACCGAATTTCACATCCAGCTCGTCGCCCGCGACTGTTATTCTATTGTCTGTCACCCAGTTCCAACTCTTGGCGGTGTGAACAACCTCGTCGTCGACATAAATGGTCTCTCTGGAGTTCCAAGCTGCATTTTGAACAACAATCTGGTGCCCCTTGTATACCACTGGCAGATAAACTCCGGACCGCCAAGATACTTTGGGTTCAGCTGGTAATTCTGTCTTTGACATGGGTATGACCTCCGCTAGCTACGATGCACCTAGGATGCGGTCGACTGGCCGCGCTTGGCAACGACAAAGACGTGACAGCAGCACTGTCGGGGCGATGGCGGGTCACTCTTTTTCAATCTTGGGATGGATTTACCTAGCAACAGCTCGACAGTGACAATCAATCGGGCCTTTAAATCACGGTTGGTTTGTTAACCGGGTTTTTACTTGATCATTTCGGCGATGGGGCCTCGAAGATTCCCTGAATCATGCATAAGCCAAGGAAGACCAGCAGTATTCAGCCACGCTTCAGACTCTTCCAAAGCATGCAAACATGCTGTGGTGGCAATCGCCCCCGCTGAAATGCAATTGTTAGCAATGACGCTCACACTGCGTGGATCCCTGATAGGCATGCCACTAAAAGGGTTCAAAAAATGGCTGAAGCGCTGGCCGTCTAGAGTAATAAACCGATGGTACGAGCCACTCGTGGCCAATGCCGCATTTGATAACTCGACCGACATTAACGCCTGATCTGGATGAGTTGGATCGCAGATGCCTACCTGCCATGGTTCATCGCTGCCTCTGTCACCGATCGCCATGACATCACCCGCTAATTCGACAATCGCATTAAAAAAGCCTGCCTCCCGAATTGTGGCAATCGATTTGTCGACCGCATACTCCTTGACGATACCTCCTAAATCTAACGCCATGCCCTCTCGAGTTAACCGTAACTGTTGACCGCGAATCTCAACTTTGTCCCAACCCACTCTGTCGAGTAGCTGTCTCAGTCTGGATGGATCGTTAACAACCCCCAAGTGAAAATCCCAGACCTCCCTCAGTACGCCCGAAGTCGGATCGAACAAACCGTCGCTTTGCTCATGCAACACTGCACAAAAGTTAAATAGACTCAGCGTCTCGGCATCGATGGCAACAAACTCCCCATCTCCTGCTTTCGCATTGATTCGACTGATGAGACTTTGCGATCGATAGCGGCTGTATTTCGCCTCTAGGCTGGTGGTATCCTGCTCAAGTGTTTTGAGCAGAGCGTGAACCTCGTCACCGCAGTCGGCCTCATGGCGGATAGTAATGGTGGCAGGCCCACCCATGACCCGAAAAGAGTGGTGTGTAATGAGCTCTCGCTCAGTCAAAGCGCAGCGTCACGCCCACTGTGGCACGCCAGAAATCAACCAACCCAGGGGCCGCATCACCGCCATAAAGGCTGAAACTGTTGTCGCTGTCATAACGCTCAAGCTGCCCCTCGACCTCCCAGTCACCGATCATAACTGTGCCACGCAAGCCAGCGGTAATCGCACCATAAGACGATAAGCGGTAATCATCGGCATAAAAATCAGTCGAGGTATCCGCGATCACGCTAAAAAAGTCAGCTTGGCTCTGACTGTAATAACGAAGATACGGCGTCAAACTGTGCCGCCCAAGGCTCTGCTGCCAGGCCACTTCTAAAGTGTGTGAGTCAGTGCCCCAATCGTCATTATAAAAGCGGTAATCCATTTTGAGCGCACCACCCGCTTCGACAAAATACTGGCGATAACCGGTATTCAGAGTGACTCGCTCGTGCTCGCTTGGGCGCTGATCAGCCAGCTTGTACGGATCAGTGAGATAACCATCGCTTATCGTGTAACTAAGGCCCACTCGCACAATGGACGTGCTCGTTAATACTTGGCTAACCCCAAAATAAAGTGATTGTGTGTCTAATTCTTCTTGATCGATAAAAACAGGGATAGCCTCTTTAACAGGCGCTACGCTATCGTCAGACGTACTCGCGGATGCTGACCACGTGCGAGAATTATCGTCGCTATTCCAGGCCGCATCGAAAGAAAATGCCAGCGCTTCGTAGTCATCCTCATCGGAGTGGGTAACGTTGAACCCCGCATTGCCATCCGCCCAAAAGTAGCGCGTCGTTACGCCCACCTCGACCCGATTATCTTGAATACTGGCTCCACTCATGATGACACCAGGCTCGCCATCCAAGTTGGTACCGACAAACCACGGGGATGCACCGCTCATCGAGTCATTTTGGACGTCAAAAGCTACAGACCAAGCCCCGCCCACCGGCGCCTCAATCCAAAGCTGGGTGACATCGATGTCATAGCGATCGCGATCGCCGAACACTAATAGATCTTTGTCTAAGCTGTCTTCGGTGTAATGGCTGTAGCGCAGACCCACCTCTGTGAAGGCGGGAGGCGCGTCGGCGAATGCTTTTTGGTAGGTCGGTAATGACGCGATCGCGGCACCCAAACTAGCGACTACAGGCGAATCCGTCGGAAGTTTTTGAAGCACGGCACTGTCAAGCCGGTGCTTAGTTACAGCCACAGCCACCGCCTGCCGCACCCGATCCGCCCGAGGATGCCTCCTTGCTGGTATACACGTGGCCTGCAAACTTAGCTTCGCGACGACTCAATTCCCATTGCATTCCCGGCTCTGCTAAATAGCCCCGCTCCCATGCAGGCACTGCTTCGATATTGGAACAGCCGACTGTACTTGATAAAAGAGTCACCATGGCAACCCATCGCAAAAGACGCATCTTCACTCCTCCAGCATGGCAATTATTTCGTCGCGCAATGCCACTTCATCGCCTCGCTTGAACCCGACGTGAAGCGCTCGCACATTGCCCGACCGATCGATGAGATAACCCGACGGCATCCCATTTACTGCAAACGCTGAAGGGACATCGCCCGAGCTATCAAACGCAATCGGATAACTCACCGGATAGCGCTGAAGAAAATCCAGTGCATCCTCTTCAACCGCATCAACTGTAATGGCGGCGACTATCAATCCCTGATCCTTGAGCTCCTGATAGATGGTATCGAGAGCCGGTAGCGACAATCGGCAGGGCCCACACCAGGAGGCCCAGAAGTCGAGATAAACAACCGACCCTTCTAAATCGTCCATTGCCAGCGCACCCTTACCATTGGCAATGACAGGTAAAACAAAGTCGGGAGCTGGGACTTTGATAGTGGCAGTCTCAGCAGACACCGAATCGCTGGCTGTGAGTGACGTATTTAGCGCGATCAACACCGCGCACCACCTAAAAACGTGTCCCAATGAGCTTACTTGGAGTGACATGGCTGACAACCTCAATTCGATAACGTGATACTAGCAAACTTGTTGGCTAAACCGCGCTGGGTCAAGCTTACAAGGCCGCCAGAAAGCGGAGACATATCGTCTAAAACGACACGTACACATTGATTCGTAACAGAATCAGATTCAGTTCAAAAAGCAGCGTCGGGTAGTTGTGTATGCGTGGAAGGCCTTCGAAACACACCCCGCACAATACTGACAAATATGACGACAGCGCGAGAAAAGCGTGATGCCATGTGACTCAAATGCAATGCATGCTAACGCAAAATGGAAGCCGGCCCCGAGGGGGGGGCCGGATACTGATCTTTAACGAGACATTACGCGATGTGACTTGTGAAGATCCACGACACAAGTCGCTGGATTTTCGAGGCCCGCTTGACGCATCGCCTCTCGATATTTTCCTGTTCTCACATTGTCCATCATGGCAGACATACTAGCCTGCGTTCCGGTGACCATCGTGACATAGTCGAAACCAGAAATGCCCATGTGGGGTGTAAAGGTTACGCTCCCATTGGTTCCGTCAATCAAATCGTTCGAAACAGCATTAGCACTGGTTCTAAACTCGAGCGCATCCCGGATGGTCTTACCCTCTTTCAAATTACAAACCAACGCTACTAGGGGCTTTTCGTCAGCACTGGGTGCAGCCGCTCCTGACCGATGTACCCTCGTGATTCGAGACTTACTGCATGTCATACGATCAGAGAGGCCCATCGCCACCTCACCGCCGTTTGCACGCCACTTTTCGTCTGCCGCGTAGTAATCGCCCCATGATGGGTAGTAGTTCACCCAGCGAAAATCCGGCTCATCAAAGGGCGCGTTGACAGCAACCGCTTCCCAAATAAAGGTACTCATTGCCAACTTGTGCTCGTCGGCAAAGTCCTTGAAATCAGTCCTTGCATACTCAAGGGCGTTGCTCAAACTAACGCCCGCGTTAAGTTGACAGTCGTAAACCTCACCCAGCGCAGGACCACCTGGCTCGTGATTATCGGCGAGGGCCGACACTGAGAACGCACAAGCCACCATCAAAACTGCTCGTTTAATCATCATTTTTCCTCCAAGTAAGTGATTGAGGCCCTCTCGGCGAGAGCCTTCTGAGTGTAGTAAGGAATTCTCGTTTTGCTCGGGAAATTGGGTAGCGTCACGTAAAGGGCTGCACACTGAGCAGTCAGGAATGCAAAGTGGGTAGCTTGAAGAATAGCGCACTGATCCGACTTGTGAGCTTCAATCTCACGGCCTTCGTACTGACAAACAGTGTCGCCCAGTAATTTATCGGTGATTGCCGGCACACCTACAAGGTAAACTTGAGCGGCAGGCTGCTGAGTCGGACCCGACGGTCCAAAACAACATGCAGCATCAATGTTTCTTTATTCGGCGAATTTAGGTTTTTTTATGTGCGCACAATACGTTTACACCATGAATCGCGTCGGCAAGATCGTGCCGCCCAAGCGGGAAATTCTGAAGGACATATCGCTGTCGTTTTTTCCGGGCGCCAAGATCGGCGTCCTAGGCCTCAATGGGGCAGGTAAGTCCACCCTGCTCAAGATCATGGCCGGTATCGATACCGATATCCTGGGTGAGGCTCGGCCACAGACCGATATCAAAATCGGCTATCTAGCTCAGGAGCCCGAGCTCAACCCTGAAAAAAATGTCAGAGGCAATGTAGAAGAGGGCTTGCAAGAAGCGATTGATGCCCTAGCCGGTCTCGACAAGGTCTATGCGGCCTACGCAGAACCAGACGCCGATTTCGATGCCCTAGCCAAAGAGCAGGCAAGGCTTGAAGACGTTATACAGGCCACCGATGCCCACAACCTCGATACCAAACTTAATATGGCTGCCGACGCTTTGCGTTTGCCCCCGTGGGACGCTGGAGTGGACACGCTATCGGGAGGCGAACAGCGAAGGGTAGCGTTAGCGCGTCTGCTACTGAGCGAGCCGGATATGCTGCTGCTCGACGAACCCACTAACCATCTCGACGCTGAATCGGTGGGATGGCTAGAGCGTTTTCTCGAAAACTTTGCGGGTACCGTGGTCGCAATTACCCACGATCGCTATTTTCTCGATAACGCTGCAGGCTGGATACTCGAGCTCGATCGAGGTCGCGGAATTCCCTACGAAGGCAACTACTCGACCTGGCTCGAGGCCAAAGAGCAGCGTCTAGCCCAAGAGCAGCGCCAGGAGGCATCGCGACAGAAGGCGATCAAGGCCGAACTTGAGTGGGTGCGGTCGAATCCGAAGGGAAGACAAGCCAAAAACAAGGCGCGTCTCGCCCGCTTTGAAGAACTTAACTCGCAAGACTTCCAAAGCCGCAATGAGACCAATGAGATCTATATTCCACCAGGCCCGCGCTTGGGCGATAAAGTCATCGAAGTTGACGGCTTGCGAAAGGTATTTGGCGAGCGCTTGCTGTTTGATGGGCTCAGCTTCACCGTCCCCAAAGGTGCCATCGTTGGCATTATCGGCGCAAACGGTATGGGTAAATCGACGCTGTTCAGGATTCTTATGGGCCACGAGCAGCCTGATGGCGGTTCGGTGGAGGTCGGCGAGACCGTGCAACTGGGTTATGTGGATCAGTCACGCGACGACCTTGACGGCTCAAAAACAGTCTGGGAAGAGGTGTCGGATGGCCTCGACATCATCCGGATCGGCAGCTACGAGGTACCCTCTCGCTCCTACATCGGTCGCTTCAACTTCAAGGGTTCGGATCAGCAGAAATTTGTGAAAGACCTATCAGGTGGTGAGCGCAATCGCCTGCATTTGGCCAAGCTCTTGAAACAGGGCGGTAACGTGTTGCTACTCGATGAGCCAACCAACGACCTCGACGTCGAAACACTACGCGCACTCGAGGATGCCATCATGGCATTTCCGGGGTCGGCGATGGTGATTTCACACGATCGCTGGTTCCTCGATCGAATTGCTACCCATATTCTCGCTTACGAAGACGATGGCAATATTGTCTTCCACGAGGGCAACTACAGCGAATACGAAGAAGACCGACGCAGCCGCCTCGGAAGCGCGGCCGATGTGCCTAGCCGGGTAAGCCATCGGAAGCTGATGTAAGCGACTGTTACTCTGAGAAAGACGATTTAGTCAAACAGCGCGAGCGCTTCTTCGAGACGCGCCACCGGTTGTACGGTAATACCCTTGATCGGCGTCCGGGGCGCGTTGGCCTTGGGCACGATTGCGCGCTTAAAGCCATGCTTGGCCGCTTCGGCGATCCGCTCCTGACCACTGGCCACCGGTCTTATTTCACCGGTCAAACCAACCTCACCGAAAACGACGAGATCCTTGGGTAAGACCTTATCTCGAAGACTCGAGACGACAGCGAGTAGCAGGGATAGATCGGCACTGGTTTCCGCAATACGAACACCACCCACGACGTTGGCAAATACATCTTGATCACCGACGTGGAGACCCACATGTCGATGCAGGACCGCTAACAACATCGCGAGCCGGTTTTGCTCGAAACCCACTGCTACCCGGCGCGGATTACCCAAATTACTGGAGTCTACCAGCGCCTGAATTTCAACTAACAAGGGGCGCGTACCTTCCCACACAACAACAACGACCGTGCCCGGTGCAGGCGAATCGGCGCGCTCGAGAAAAATAGCTGATGGGTTGAGCACTTCTTTTAAGCCCAGATCGGTCATAGCGAAGACACCAAGCTCATTCACAGCGCCAAAACGATTTTTCTGACCTCTCAAGGTTCGATACCGTGAGTCCTGCTCGCCCTCTAGCAACACCGAACAGTCAATCATATGCTCAAGCACCTTCGGTCCCGCCAAGCTGCCGTCTTTTGTGACGTGACCCACCAGTATCAGCACGGTGCCCGACTGCTTCGCAAACCGAGTTAACAAAGCAGCACAATCGCGAACTTGCGCAACACTACCTGGCGCTGAAGTCAACGCGTCGCTGTGCACGACCTGAATCGAATCCACCACAATAATTTTTGGCTTGTCACGCTCGGCAACC
>NTKA01000067.1 GCA_002456975.1 Halieaceae bacterium MED-G27 | reverse complement strand
TCATGCAGGCGAGCGTCAACGAGGACGAGGTCACCGGGTTGCTCAATCGCAGAGGCCTCGATATCGCTGTCACTGGTTGGATATCCCGACGCAGACCTTTCGGCGTCATGCTGATTGCCCTTGACTCATCTACGTCGGCTCTATCAGCCGATGAGTCCTCAAAGAACTCGTCTGATTTCATCGAGCAAGGTGCGGTCGAATCTGATGACATACCCCCTAACTTGCCTAGGATAGCCCAGCTGATTTCGTCTCGCGTTCCATCCTCCGATTCGGTCGGGCGTTGGTCGAGCGACGAGTTTTTGGTTGTTTGCCGGGAAACTGACCCCCGGGCACTTACGATTTCGGCAAATGGCATTCGAAGCTTTATAGAAGAGCAGAGCATCAAGCAGGACAAGGTCACGACCGTTAGTGTTGGGCTATCTCTGTTCCCATTGTTCGAACCATTTGAGGTCGCCATCGACCGTGCACAACAAGCCATGCAAGAAGCGCAAGCTGCGGGCGCAAACTGCGTCAGAAGCTATTGGAGTAGTTGAAATATCCCTCAGCGGTCACAGCTAGCATTCGTTGGCCTCCCCGTCAGGACTCGAACCTGAAATTAGACCTTAGGAGGGACTCGTGATATCCGGTTTCACCACAGGGAGAGTCACGAATAATAACATAGAGCCCCGAGCCGGCACTGCGGGCTATAACTCAGCATACACCTGTAATGCCGAGTAAGTCGGCTGGTCCAACCAGCATCGATCAACTGCGGTCTGCCGCAGATGATCCGCTACACGCTTCACTCCTACAAGATTGCCGGCACAAAGTTCATCACACAGTTTGTGGCGTAACGCGGGTAGAGCGCCGTCGCCGAAAATACCATTCAGACGCCCCCGTTCAGCATCGCGCAGCACGCCACCTATCGTCATCTCGCGCTCCGCAATCGCCAGCGAGTTGGCCGCCACTCTCGCTATAAATTGTGCGGCTCCAGATGCAGCGGGAGCCACAGATTCCGAAAGATAATGCCGAACACTAGTGATCAATTCAGCGGCCTCCGGAAGGTCTGGGGCAGCGAGATTAAGTGTGGCGTCGGGTAGCTGAGCAGGTCCGGGAATTAACAAGTTGACGCAATCAAGTTGCGCCTCTGAACTACGGCGACCAATCACGGGTCGCTCGAGAGAGGGCGTTTCGCCGGAGCGCCAAGTGGCTGCCATACCAAGTGTCGTGACAGACCACCAGAAGGAACCAAATACTTGCCAAAACTTGATGGCGCCTCGATCAACCTGAGTTGCAGACACGCTCTCATAACCCGCTATCAATTGTTCCACTGTGCCAAAGCCACCCACCGTTTTGCTAGTAAAACCAAAGCGCCATGAGTTCACGCAGAGCCAACCAAGGTCCCGCATGGGGTCACCGATATGAGCTAACTCCCAGTCGAGAACAGCAACCAGTCCGGACTCGCCGACCATCAGGTTGCCATTACGAAAATCTCCGTGGACCAACGTAGACGCAGCAGAATCAGGTAGGTTTTTGAGCAACCATTGCGCGGTAAAATCGATCATCGGCTGGGGCGAGCCCAGTGTCTGGTATCCACTCCATGTTTCTCTAACCAACGCCTCTGGAGAGACGGTGTTGAGTGCTGCAGCCAAACTCTGATCAACAGGAATAGCATGGATTTTTGCCAATTCACGACCGCACTCGAAAGCGAGATTCTGTCTGACCGCTTCAAATTCGGGGCGTTTAACGATGCGCTGACCGAGGGTTTCACCCTCTAACCATGCCATCATGTACCCCTGGCCGAGTCCGTCCGAGGGCTCGAGCTCGGCCAGGACTTCGGGAACAAGTACACCATTTGATCTCGCGAGCTTCAATAGCCTCGCTTCCAAAGCTGCTGTCAATTGCCCAGCGTTGCGATTGATCTGCTCCGGCTGCTCCCGCCTCAGGGCGTAGCGTATTAGCTCACCGTTCTCGCTTCTAACCGTTATTTTAAAAGTCTGTTGACTAGCACCCGCTGTGACTTGGGAGCAGTCAATAAGTTCATAGCCCGTGGGCTCTATTCGCGTGAGAAGATGTCCCAGACCGGTGCTGATATCGATCAGGTCGTCGGTCATTCAACACCCTTTGGTTTGCGTTGTTTCATGTAGCCGAATAAATAGCCGGCCACCCGTCGCATTTGAATCTCATCCGAGCCCTCAGTAATGCGGTAGCGCCGGTGGTGACGATAGATGTGTTCGAAGGGCTTGTAGCGAGAATAGCCGATGCCACCGTGAACCTGCATAGCCGTATCGGCCGCCTCACAACACAATCGATTCGCCTGATAATTACAAATCGATACCTTACCTGATACCGAAAATGCGCCCTGCTCATCCATCAACCAGGCTGTTTTATGAATTAATGCGCGTAGCATTTCACAACGAGCCTGAAGGTCCACTAGGGGAAACTGGATTGCCTGATTACTCGCCAATGGTTTGCCGAAGGGCTTGCGCTCTTGCGCATAGGCAACCGACTCATTAACGCAGTACTGTGCTGCGCCTAGGCTCGAAGCCGCTTGGCGAATACGATTTTCATTGAAAAAGTGCTGCACCACCTGCAAGCCCCGCCCTTCGCCACCAAAAATTGCGTCGTGAGGCACACGAACGTTGGTAAAGCGCACCCTCGCGTGATCTGAAGGCATATTAAATGTCCAAAGATATTCCTCCACTTCGACACCGGGCGCATCCATCGGCACCAAAAAAGCGGTGATACCATGAGCATCGCCTGCCTCCCCCGATGACCGAGCCATCACCATATCGCTATGCGCTTTGTGGACGCCGGTATTCCATGTTTTAACGCCGTTGATAACCCACTCGTCACCCTCTCTCACCGCGGTCGACTCCATATGCGTCGCATCTGAACCGTGGTCAGGCTCGGTGACACCAAATGCAAATCCCTTGGTCGCGGATTTTAAGCCGGGCAGCCAATCGGCTTTCTGCGCTTCGGTACCGTATTGAAGCATCAGCAGGAGCCCGATGTTATTGCCGACAATGGAGTGTTCATTTTGAAGATCGTTATGGAGTCCCAAGCCCTTCACGGCGAGGTGTTCGCGAATGATAGCCATACCGAGGTTACTGCCATCGCGTCCACCGTGCTCTGTGGGAAATGGATAAGAGAAAATACCAGCAGCTATTGCACGACGTTTCGCTTCCGCTAACAAGGATTCCCAGGCTTCATTCGGTAAGCCATCTCGGTCCCAATCGGTTCTCGCGTCTTCGCGACGATGATCGAAAAAACGAATATTGTCGTCTTCAGCCTCCAAAGGCCTTATATCCGAATCGATAAAAGCATCGATTTCGTCCAAAAACGACTTAATGGACGCAGGTATTGTGAAGTCCATAGCACCGAGCCTCCGATTGCCTATTTCTTAGTGTAGTCGGTCTGTGTCGTCGTTGTCCCACTCGCTAATATCGTGAAACAGCAGTGCTAGGGTCCGATTCTTGTGTGAAGCCAATGCCACGTAACACTGTAGTTCCTGATAAAGTACAAATCTGGGAGTTTGAAATGGCTGCACGAACCATAGTGTGTTGGGAGAATAATGAAATGAAGTACGACGTTGTAATCCGCGGTGGAATGATTGTTGATGGTACGGGTGGCAATCCTTATCCCTCCGATATCGCGCTTATCGGAGACAGCATTGCTGCCATTGGCGACAATCTAGAGCCAGGCACACAGGAATTCGATGCCACTGGGCACTACGTGGCGCCGGGTTTTGTCGACATTCACACCCATTACGACGGTCAAGCCACTTGGGACCCTGAGATGGCGCCCTCCTCCTGGCACGGTGTGACTACCGTGGTCATGGGCAACTGTGGCGTGGGTTTTGCACCAGCCGCTCCTGATCGCCACGACTGGTTGATCGGTCTGATGGAGGGTGTCGAAGATATCCCGGGCTCTGCGCTTGCCGAGGGTATGACTTGGAACTGGGAGAGTTTTCCCGAATATTTGGATGCGCTGGAGCAGTTACCGAGGGCCATTGATGTGGCAACTCAGGTTCCGCACGGCGCTGTGCGCGCCTATGTCATGGGCGACCGAGGTGCTGCCAATGAAGCCCCCACGGAATCCGATATTGCCCGCATGGCGGCGATTGTTGAGGACGGTCTTCGCGCCGGAGCCCTTGGCTTTTCAACGTCGCGCACCGTGCTTCACAAATCAATTGATGGTGAGTTAGTACCTGGAACCACCGCCACACCCGAGGAGCTTTTGGGTATTGGAAAGGCAATGGCTCGCGCTGGGCACGGTGTCTTCGAACTCGCCAGCGATTTTGCACCCGAGTGGGATGAGTTCACTTGGATGGGTAAGTTGAGTCGCGATAACAATGTCCCTGTCTCGTTCACCGCGCTGCAATCACCCATCAAAGCGGTATCGTTTGATGAGCAAATCGCTAATATGCGACAGGAAAATGAGTCCGGGGCGAATTTAATAGCGCAGATCTCGATGCGCGGCACTGGCCTGATACTGGGCTGGCAGGCGTCATTCAATCCATTTAGTTTCAAGCCGAGCTGGCAGGCAATTGCAGATTTGTCGTGGTCGGAGCAACTCGAGCGCCTGCAGACAGCAGAGTTTCGAGCTCAACTCATTGCTGAGGAGCCAGAGTTTCCCGACAGCGATCTTCAACTCATCGCGATGCTGATGACCTCTGCGTTCAACATGCAATTCGATATGCCCGAGGGATTCGATTACGAGCCAGGTGCTGATCAGACTATTGAGAGCCTTGCCAAAGTCGCTGGTGTTACACCCGCTGAATACGCCTATGACCTAATGATGAGCGATGGCGGCAGCGGCATGATTTACTTCCCGCTGCTGAATTACGCGGATGGCAACCTCGACTTTCTAGAAGGTCCAATGACATCAGACGACTGTGTTAACTCGCTGTCTGACGGTGGTGCGCACTGCGGTACGATCTGCGACGCTGCTTCGCCCACTTTTATGCTTCAACATTGGGTTCGTGATCGAGAAAACTTTCGACTGACTATCGGTCAAGCCATCAAGCGACAATGCGCTGACACAGCAAAGCTTTATGGGCTCCATGATCGAGGCATTTTAGCGCCCGGCTACAAGGCCGATATCAATATTATCGATCTCGATGCCATTGGCATGAGCAAGCCTTGGATAGCCAATGATCTACCCGTAGGCGGAAAGCGGTTGCTCCAATCGTCAACGGGCTACAAAGCGACTTTCAAATCGGGGGAGCAGACTTTTGACAACGGTCGATATCTAGCCAAGACCCCGGGCGTCCTGATTAGAGGCCCGCAGGCGTCGCTCCAACCAGAGCGTCTTGCAGAGGCAGGTTAGTCACCCTCGTTTTGGTGCACAAAGTTGCATGGCTAGACCGGAGTTGTCGTGCTCAGCCCGTTCCGGCAGGTAGGTTCGAGATGCCATAGGCAAGGTTGCGGTATAGAAGCACGCTAGCGCGTCGATAATGTCATCGGCGAGTACCGACTTTCTAGGATAAGCAGTGAGCGCTGCATCGAGTGCGTGTCGGGCTCGCGGCAGTGCTGATAGTAGTGCCAATCTTCGCGCCTGCCCCTCGGGCGTTTTCTTTTTTGGGATGGGTTCATCGGTTGTCGACAATGAGCTGAACACGACCTCGGGATGGCACTCCTGCCAATAGCCACGACGTTGTTCAGATTCGAGGAGTCGATCAAGCTCCCAAATCTTTGGTGTGATATTGAAGGCTTGTTTACTAAGCCCCTTGCCCGACAATCGTCGAGATAGCTGGTTGGCTTCAGCATAGTCGCTAAGGCGAGAAACCTGCCTGATCGGTGGCGAAAATACGCTGCTGGACTGGCCTCGACCGAGCGCGACCCTTGCCAGCCGGTCGCATTCCCGAACGCCCTCTGCCTCCAACAGGCCGATGGGCATGTCAATCATCACAGTGGCGTCATCGCTCAAGTGATTATGCAGATCCGCTAACTTAGAAAACAGCGTCAAGGAGATGCCCGATTGGGTCCCTGATGCGACAATCCAGCCTCCACGACAGCCATCGATACCGACGTATTTGAGATTCTGATTCGGTGTGGAGTGCAAAAAGAAACTTGGGGCAGGGGCTGCGTGCGAGTTGCGCGACGACACTAGCAGACCGCCTCGCGCGCATCCAACGAGATATTACATCTGAAACTCTGGGAGCCTTACCGTCAAATCGCCCATTGCATCGCTGACAGTGAGCTGGCAACTGAGACGAGAATTAGATTCTCTGTCCGGACGCAAACCGAGCATCGCTTCCTCTTGCGGATCCATAGCCGGTAGGGGCCCAGCCGCCTCCTCAACAAAGCAATGACAGGTGCCACAGACCGCGCCACCACCGCAATCAGCATCAATGCCCGGAATGTCGTATTTCATAGCGACTTCCATCACAGACGCGCCGTTATCAGCATCAACTTCGTGTTCTGTTCCGTCGAACTCAATAAACTTCACTACAGGCATGATTTTCTTACCTTATGTCTAAAAAAACCCGGGAGGATTGTGGATGATTTCATGAACGATCACCAGCCTTCATTGGTGTCGATTGGAGGTACCTGTGGCGCTCATTATGAGACCACGCAGTAATCTCGATCGCAAAAGCGGATCCAACCAGCGATAGAGTCTGCCCGAGACCTGCACTGCGCGCCCTCGCTCCACGGCCCTGAGCCCCTCCCTGACCACAAGATCAGCGTCATACCAGATCCATTGAGGCATCGCCGCCTTCGCCTCTAACATGCCCGCCACCTCATGGAATTCGGTATGCGTAAATCCAGGACACAGCGCACTGACATTGACGCCCGATCCGCGTGCTGCAAGGTGAAGCTCCTCAGAAAGCGCAATGACATAAGCCTTGGACGGACCATAATTGCCTGTATCGCTGCTAGGAAAACGCCCGGCGACTGATGCCACATTGACGACGCGACCATAGCCGCGCTCCATCATCGGGGGAATCAATCGCCCACAGAGCTCCGCAACAGTACTCATCATGAGTCTTTCGAACTGACGTTGCTCCGTCCAATCATCAACATGCAACAACGCGGGTCCGCCGATACCGGCATTATTGATCAAGTAATCCACCTCGATATCATCGCGCTGCAACCGGTCGACCAGTTCGCTGACCGAATCGGGCAGGCTCAAGTCCGCTGTCATGATCACACACTCAACGGATAATGAATTAGCAAGTTGCTGTAACCGATCAGTCCTGCGTGCTACTAATACCAGTCGGTCTACACTGGCTGCGAGTTGCCGCGCAAACTCCGCTCCCAAGCCTGCCGAAGCGCCTGTAATCAGCGCTGTTCGCGTTTTACTACGGTTAATCGATGACATGGCAATCAAACCCTGCATTTGGAAAGTGAATGTGGGTCATTCCAGCGTCTTCTGATCGACGCGCAATGATCCATCGCGAGCTATCAGCACCGACTAAGACACCTGTCACGGGTACACGACCATAATCATTCGGCTGAATGGTGACCCAATCCCCAACTGCCTTATGGGCTGTCATGCTGTCGCTGACCGACATCGGCTCGCTCTGTCGAGCCTCGTTCAACGCATCGATATCAGATAGTTCCGAGCGTCTTCCGTGCCCAAAAGCCTCTAGTCGCGACATCCATGATTCAATAGACGTAGGTAACAACTCACGCTTCAAGGCATTGAAGCCGAGTGCCAAAAATAACGGGTGATAACAGCGGAGATCGACAATACCTGGGGCATCTCCAGCCAGCCAATGCGATTGGGTTAACTGATTTTCTAGCTCCTCGGTAAAGGACACAAATATGTCTCTGGCTTCCTTTGTTGTCTTACCTGCCCCACTATAGCCTTTGGTCAACTCACCACGATCAGCAAGTAAGGAAAGCCCACCTTTCAGACCAAGTT
The DNA here is from genome assembly GCA_002456975.1 of Halieaceae bacterium MED-G27. GTDB lineage: Bacteria > Pseudomonadota > Gammaproteobacteria > Pseudomonadales > Halieaceae > Luminiphilus. The sequence continues at coordinate 2,217 of NTKA01000067.1, read as the reverse complement.
GACTGAACAGACCAATCAATGCCTTCAATGTGGGGACCTGCCGGATGGCTGAAAAAAAGACGTCAGACTCGGCTCTATCAGCCAGTTTTATTGCGGTCGAGTTCGGGTGGCCTTCTACATCGGGCCTGTCCAGAGCGAGCTCCTGGCAAATCAAACGAGTGTCACAATAGATATCGGCACCACGTTGCATCACCGGGATGCGCCGATAACCGCCTGCTAGTATGGCGAGTGTATCGCGCGGTGGCTGGATCGGAACCGTTACGGAACGCCATTCTGCCCCAATAAGACCAAACAGCAGTCGCACCTTTTCAGCGTAAGGAGAGCGATGGTAGTGATAGAGGATTGGCGAGTATTCGCTCATCGAATTATTTAATGCTCGTATCGAGGCACCCGAGAGTCATAACAACCAGTGAGAGCAGTTACGCGCCTGCGAGAGATTCGCTGATTGCAGCTGTCACACCCTCGACCGAGTTCATGCCATTGATGCGGTGGTAACTGGGCCCAGATAGTTGCTGATAAAAATCGACCAAGGGACGCGTCTGCTCCTCGTACACCGTCAAACGATGGCGTACCGTGTCTTCGGCATCGTCGTCACGCTGGATCAGAGGCTCGCCAGTCACATCGTCAATACCTTCTGATGCAGGTGGGTTGTGCAGCATATGATAGACCCTGCCGCTACCAGGATGGACCCGACGCCCGCTCATACGAGTGACAATTTCCTCGTAATCCACGTCGATTTCGATGACATGATCTATAGCAATACCCGCTTCGACCATTGCTTCGGCTTGTGGGATGGTCCTTGGAAAGCCATCAAACAAACACCCTGCCGAACAGTCGGGATCATTTAGACGCTCTTTAACTAGGCCAATGATGATGTCGTCCGAAACCAAGCCGCCTTCGTCCATTATTTTTTTAGCTTTTATCCCAAGCTCGTTACCGGCCTTCACAGCAGCGCGCAACATGTCGCCCGTAGAAATCTGGGGGATCCCATGGTGCTCACACAGAAAGGCTGCTTGCGTACCTTTACCCGCACCTGGAGCTCCTAAAAGAATAATTCGCATAGTGTTCCTGTTTGCTTTTATTGGTTCGCAACCGTAAACGGATCGCGAAAAATACACAGCTCTATATATTGTTACAAGGTGTCTGTTGCTTGCTTCGCATCACGCCAGCGGCGGTCTAGGGTTTCGGGGGATTCATCCCTGAGATCACTACCCTCTCGAGCCGCCTGACTCTCAGCGAAGCGAACCCTGGCCTCAAAACGGCGACTCGCTTTTCTCAATGCCGCCTCGGCGTCGATACGACAGTGTCGAGCCAAGTTAACGATCGTGAATAATACGTCGCCTAGCTCCATTTCGATCTCTACTGGTGCGTCGGAGTCGATAACATCAAAGAGCTCTAACCACTCTGCCTCAATCGCCTTGACCACCTCAGCTTTCTCAGTCCAATCATACCCAAGCTGACCAGCTCGCTTCTGAAGCTTTTGCGCCCTGACCAATCCAGGGAGCGCCTCCGGAACGTCGTCCATGACACTCATTTGCTCTCGGGACACCCGCTCAGCCGCTTTTGTGGCTTCCCAATTTTTCTTGATTTCCTCCATACTGCTTCGATCTGGGACAACGCCCTCAAGATCTCCATCGAGGAATACATGGGGGTGGCGACGAATCAGTTTCGCCGTGATATCTGATACGACTTCGTCAAAATCAAATAAGTCCTGCTCGGCACCCAATTGACTGTAGAAGATCACCTGAAAAAGTACATCCCCAAGTTCTTCTTTCACATGCGGATAATCTTTTTGCTCGAGTGCATCGATCAGCTCGGCACACTCTTCCAACGTGTAAGGTGCAATCGACTCAAAGCTCTGTTTCAAATCCCAAGGACACCCCATAACCGGGTCGCGCAAGCGCTGCATTAAGCGTTTTAGGTCTTCAATGTTATACCGTTGTTCTGATGACATAGGCGTCTCTATCAGGGTCTCTGTCGTTAAGTCATGCATTGCAACGTTAGTGAAGCCAGCAAGTCAAACCAAATGACTTGACCGTCGACATCGCGGTTTAACGCGATGCGCCCTGCACAGTGGCTACTAGCGTCTCATCCCCATCGTTTTGGCCGTCTTAGCGACCAACAAAACAACAACCCATGAAACACTACCGGGACACTCGACAATCTATCGTCGACGTTCAGATCTAGCCAACAATAAGCCGCTCTACTGCGCTAATG
>NTKA01000066.1 GCA_002456975.1 Halieaceae bacterium MED-G27 | reverse complement strand
TTATCTGGGGGAAGCCGAACAGAGCAAGATCTTACTTCCGGTATTCAATGGTTAAAGTTATCGGTCGCCGAGAGCCTGTCCGGCATGAACGATGCTGGCCTTGCCAGGCTGGTGATCGAATTACGGTCGAAGATCGTCAACCGCGACGCCGCCCATAGGGTTGCGTGAAGATCGGGCACCAAACCCTATCTGACTATATCGGGTGACGCCAGTAGCAGAGTGCAGAGCTAACAAAATATGCATAACCTGCACTCATAAAAAGAAACCTGACTGGGCAATTGAAATCCTTTTTGAAAACCGCTCCTTTGGGTTCTAGCAAACACAGTTGCAAAACAATGATCTGTCGCATTAAAAGCGAGCCTGCGTAAAAAGCGCAAGTAATGCGTCCGGCACTGACCGCCTGATGACGTTACATTTCGAAATTCACAAGCCGACTGATAGGGGGCGCCTTGAACATTTGTAAGCAATCGTGAATGTCGTTGACCAGTAGGGTGCACCTCAGCACTTCCAAAAGGAGTCGAATGTGGAGGATTTATTTTCTGGTATGCAAGTGACCCAATTAACAGCGGATCGCTTAGGATTCTTTTGTGCAATTGAAGAAGTTCAGGTCAGATTTCTCTTATCACTAATTGCAGACTTTGATTCAAGTGTTTTTTTAGATGTGGGATCAAATGTTGGTGCATACAGCTTACTTGTATCGAAGATGACAGACGTGTCTGAGGTTGTTGCATTCGAGCCGTCATCAACCGCAATGCTGAATCTAAAAGAAAACGTGAGGCTGAATAAGTTTGGGGATCGAATAAAAACATTATGAATGTGCACTGAGTTCAAGTAATCGGTCAGCGAGCTTCTTTGACTATGGAGCTGGGTCAGGAAAAAATTGCATTGTTGAAACATCGATACACGAGGCGGCCGGACAACAGCAAACTGTGGTATGTCGCACGCTAGACAGTATGGTCGGGCCAACCCAATCTCGAGCCGTTTTAAAAATTGATGTCGAGGGTCATGAGCTAGATGTTTTGGACGGAGCGACAAATCTCCTCCGAACCAATGAGATCATATTGCAGGTCGAGGAGGGGTTCCTACCTCAACAATTTCGAGCGTCGGAGTGTAGTAGTTATTTAATGGACATTGGGTATCACCAATTAATGAAATTAGGCCCAGACGCGTACTATTCAAATGTTGCAATAGGGCCTGAACAGCTAAAAACAAACTTGGTTTTGGCGGAAACTGAACTCCTCAAGCAGACATGGAGACGATTTGGACATTCGGTTTAAATCAACATGAAAGACAAAACGGTCTGCGATGGTATGACGGCACCTAATGCTGTTTCGCTTTTTGTCTCAACGGATGCGCGGAATAGGGTTCGCTGATTGGACATGCCGGTCTGGCTATGTTCCAAAACTGGTGATCGCTCCTCTTAGACCGTAGCCTGGATATAAAGTAGCCAGGAAAGAATGTGGTAAGTGGTTCGGCAGCTAGACTGTCTTCGGTTTTAGATGACTAGAAAAAAGAAGAGAAAGCGAACAACATTCTCCGATGTTAATATTTTAAGTGACGACGCTAGAGCGATACATGAAGCTATTGGTGCATCTGCAAGAAAGCTAGCGAAAATAAAGTGCCTTGCAGGAGTCCCTGTTAAAGGGACTATCGGAAAAAGTCGTCTTGACTGACTCATTATTGTTTCCGGCGGATGCAAGAAATGGGCTCTAATGTCTCCTACTTCATCCACTGCCTTGACATCTTCTCGCAGAGATAAACTGGGCGTAGACGTCCAACGCTTTGTGGCCTTGATCCATTAAAAGGCTGACGTCCTCGCATTTAAATTTGCAGTGAGTGGCCTTCTCGTGTTCATCTGAAACTCCTTCATCGGTGGCTATTCACCACCTCATAAAAGTGTCTAACGTCAGTCCGCTAGATGCAAGTTGGTCTTGAGTGATCTTTTGAAGTAGCTTCACTTTTTGATGGTATTCCAAGCCTCGGCGATGGGTAACATTAAGCGCTTTGTCTCTATGACGCCATCAACGTTGCCTTTAGAGTTCGAGTCGAGAAGCCTTCGGATACAGTAGCCGTACAACTCAGCAAGATTTCCTGCAATCTCACCACCGTGTTCAAAATCAAGGCCACCCTGCAGGCCTGTTAAGATCCTGGATGCCTTGGTTATTCTATTTCTCATTGAAACGAGGTCGCCGGTCTTAAAATTATCCTCAGCCGTGCTTAAGCTATTGAATAACTCCCTAAACAGTAGACTTACAAGCTCATGTGAGTCAGCCGTTTCAACCAACGATTCTTCACTTATTTTTTTATAGGCTCCTGCCGCACCTCTACGCTTCATTTGCACTCCCAAATAACTTGTTGGCCCCAATCGCTTGTTTTTCGAGCGCTAATCGCTGTCGTTCCGATATATGTGCGGTGATCGCCTTCGTCGCATGCTCTTGTCCCATTACGAAACGAGCCCTGAGCCAGTAGCCAGGATTTTCAGCATCACTTGATGCTCGAGAATCCAGTACCGAACCCACGACTCTCACCGAAGTTTCTATGGCTGCGAGGAAGATTTCTATCTCGATCATTTCACCGTCTGATACTGCATGCTGCGAGAAGAATCCCATACCCGTGCTGCTCAGCGTCACTTCACTTTCAAGCAGAGTATCGGACCTTGGGGCAATGATCTTTAATTCTACTTGATGGCTCTCAAGATACTCATTTACCGTCGTATCGATCTGCTGGCTTAACAACATAGCTAATCCCTTGTCTATCTCAGATTCATCGGCATAGCCTTCAATGAGGGTAATTAAATCTCGTTGTAAATTGAGAATATTATCAATGTCTTCCGCACTCTCCTGACGTTCAGAAAAGCACCAGCGAAGCGGGAGTCGATCTTGAATAAAATATACTTCTCTATGCTTGGTAGCCAATTGTTATCACCACCCGATTGCCTCTGGTTACTCGCGGAAAGAACTGGGCAATTATGCGATGGTTATGCTGTCAATCGTTGATTGAACCGATTTTTCGAAGTTCTCAAAGCCAGCACTCGGATAGCACGCAACGCATATAAATTTTTGTCCAGGAACACCTATTCGTACTGAGGTCATCAGCGCTTCTCTGTCTGCGTCAATTATCTTGGCAAATGAGGACATAAGGCGTGTTGTACCGTCGGCAACCGTGCCTATTGTAGGCGTGTAGGTCTCTATCAAGGGTACTTGGTTAGAAAGTTCGTCTTTGAGCTTCTGCTCTACGCTGAATACGTTCTCTTCGGAGACATCATTCATGTCAGGCTCATCGTCGTCTTTCGATACGTCGCAGATCAGCACGTAACCCAAGTATTCTTCTTTATCCTCCCTCTCCTCAAACCCCCTAAATATCGCACCAGTGTGGAGCTCAGTATCGATATCAGTCCCGTGCCATTTGTATTCGGGACTCAGGTGGATGCTGATCTTCTCAAGGACTGTGACAACGTGCTCGTCAGTATTCAAGGATGATACGTTTTTCATTTAACCTCTCCTTATTGGAGAAGATAGTATACGCGGTGATCCGCCTAATAAAACTACAACAAATTTCGTATTTGGTAGGCACTTAATGGGAGGCGGAGGTCAAGAGGTTTAAGGCCGTCGTGTTCCATACATATTTAGTTTGAAAGTGTAAGACTAACTCCTTGAAAAGTGGCCAGGTATTTTTTCCCGTTTAACGCACTATTTTTAAAAAGCGTTATCCGTTATCCGGCGCTTCGGGAACTGGATAAATTTATGCTTGCTTCAATGAGGAGAGCTAAATTTTGCGTGAAACGTTGATTTACCTCTTCATACATCGTGTCACCAAAGATAGCTTGTAGCGTGGATGGTGAGACTAGGAAATAATTTATTGCTCCAAGCATTTGGTAGACGATTATCAATGCCTCCTCATCAGAGAGGTTTTGCAATGTGTCGACTGATTTCGTCATAATGATTAAGCGTTGAAGAAAATCGCGCAAATACCAGTTTTCTGCATGCTCGGAACGCGCATTATTATCAAGTAATTCCCGCATTAACAAACGCGTTCGCTGAATATTCTCTGGCGAGGGCTTTGCTAATCCTAGATAAAACGTCTTCAGCCGTTCTAGTGGGTCGCGCGAGGCTTGCTCTGCTTCGAGTTGCTGTTCCAGAAAGTCGTTGGAAATTCTCTGTAATACTGCGCCGTACAGCTTTTCTTTGGTGGGGTAGTGGTGAAGCAGCGCCTGTTTCGAGAACCCCATCTCTTTTGCAATCGCAGCAATGCTAACGCCGTAGAAGCCCCGTTTTGCGAACAGTGCTTCGGACGTATTTAACAAACGGTGCTTGGTATCTGTCTGCATAAACTCCTCTTTGCAGGCACCTTACCACATGGTAAGGCAGAGCCTTACCGATTGGTAAGGAGATCGCTTTGAATGAGTAGTGTCTATGCCTTACCGATTGCACTTAGACTGCGAAACGCTTGTAAAAAGCGTGAGGCATATGAGTTTGATGAGCGTCTCGGGACCACGGCAGCGCTGAACCTGCCAAACCTGCGAGAGCGCCAGTAGACGTTGATTGATGGAACGTGAAATAGAGATTGGTTTAATCGAAGAGTTACTTCGACTCCGCGAAGCCAAGAGCCACTACCTCGACGACGAGATTGAGTTTAATTCGGTCGACCAGTATAAGTCTGAGGCGATTTTTCAGCGGGAGCGCGATCAAATGTTCGCGCGTTTGCCCGCGGTCGCCGCGCATGTCAGTGAACTTACAAACCCAGGCGACTTTGTTAAGCGGGAGATCGCTGGGCGATCAATCTTGGTGACGCGAGACGCTCACGGTGAGGTGTATGCGTTTTTAAATATCTGCCGGCACAGAGGGACACAGTTGGTGGACGACGAGTCTGGCTGTAAACATCGATTCAGTTGCCCCTACCATGCCTGGTCCTATGCAAATATGGGCGAGCTCGTCTCGGTGCCTCACATGGCCACGGGCTTCCCCGATCTTGATAAGGCTCAGTACTCTCTGAAATCACTTCAGTGTGAAGAGCGCTTTGGCTTTATCTGGGGGATAGCCACTCCAGACATCACCTTCGATTTTGACGCTTACTACTCGCCCATTGCGGCAGAGGCGGAAGGCTTAGATCTAGCCAATATGGACATCGCACACGAGGAGAAGAAGGTTCATAACTCGAACTGGAAGATCCTTGTCGAGGGCGGTATCGAGTCTTATCACTCTAAGGTGGCGCACCGAAAAACGATCGGTCCTTACTTTGAAGATAATTTATCCTCGTACCAGATGCTCGGCGATCATATGCGCTCAGTGCTTATGCGTTCGAGTATGCATGTGCTAAGGGACCAGCCTACCGATCAGTGGCGATTGAGGGATCACGCAAACATCATCTACACCTTTTTCCCCACCACGCAGCTTTTGGTGCAGAAGGATCATGTTGTATGGATTAACTCCCGCCCGGTTTCAGCCGGTCAGACAGAGTTAAGACTGGCAACGCTTGCGCCAAAATCACGCCTTGCCGAGGAAGCGTATTGGGAAAAGAACCATCAGATAACCTCCACAACACTCAATGAAGATTTTGTGATTGGCGAAAGTATCCAGAGCGGATTTGCATCGGGCGCCAACGACGTGATTACGTTTGGTCGCTTCGAGGGTGCCCTCCCTGAGTTCAATCGAACCATAATGCGGCACACGGCCGCTTAAAGTTGAGGCTCTGCGGGTGCTAGCTGTAGATTAGGCTCTTAACTGCACGGTTAATAAGTATGGTTTTATCACCGTAGCGCGCATCGAATTCCTTTGAAGGCTCTGCGGCGATAATGTCGCTGAGGTCCATACCCGCTTTGACCTGCGCTGCAATTCGGTCACGAATGACTGCAAGGTCCTGGGTGTATCGCATTAAGTGTGCTTGGGTCGCTGCTACACCATGTCCGGGCACGACCGTGGTGTCATCGTTGATAACTGCTAAAACGCTCTCGCATAACGTAATGAGTCCATCGAGCGTGCCACCTTCATCGGCATCGATAAACGGATAGTCTGTATTACTGAAAACATCGCCAATGAGCGGGACTTTGGCTTCTCGGAAGAAAACAGCGGTGTCACACGTTGTATGGACAGGCCCAAAATGCATGAGTTCGACGGTTTGGCCGTTGAGATGGAATCGCATCTCAGAGTCCTATGTGATGTCGGGCTACGCTGACTCAGGGTAAGCCTCCTGTAGAACAGCGAGCCCTACCATGTTGACCACATATGTGTCCTTCATCATTTTGCGCGAATTTTTATGCGCTACGAGCCAGGTGCCTTGAGGGCCCAATGTAAGGCTTCCTTCTGCATGGTCAAAATGTCAGTGGGTGGTCACTGCGAAATCGACGTCCAAACCACCGAGTTCGCCTATAGTCTTGATCACCTGGGGGTTATCCCTTCAAACTGATCGTCGACCAGGAAGGTGCCGTCGTCACCAAGGCTCACGATAGCATTACCGCCAATGCAGAATCGCACGTGTAGCCCTTGACCCAAGTCCTGAGTCGTCACTTCAGCAGATTCAGAGTCCCAACCAAACACCGCTATACCTTCGGGTACGGTCATGAGCTTGGATAGATTAGGGGCGTTGTGCGCGACCGCTTCAAAACTGACAGTTGCTACAACAGTAACCTAAAAAAGGCTTTTTTATTTTTCATGGTCAATCCTTCTCGGTGAGCTCTTCGATCAACACATCGCGATAGGTGTGCTCTGTTAAATCTCACGGGCTGTCCGGTTTGAGATATCGAGGCCAACTTCCGCGCCCTCTGAATGGGTAAGACACATGCAACCAATTAACCCTCGGCAACCTGGTGCAGTAGCCTATGTCGTAGGATTTGTGGTGGCGCCGGTCTGATTAATGTGCTTTGGGTCACTACTTAACGAGGAGGTTGTACCTCAGGTTTGTTCAGGTGCTCGAGTCAGGAGGCGATCGAGCTGATCGGAGAATTGTTTCCGGTCAGTCAAACTGAGGGCGGGTGGGCCACCCGTTTGTGCGCCAGATGAACGCATCGTTTCCATGAAGTCCCGCATCCGCAAACGCTGTTTGATGTTATTCTCTGTGTATCTTTCGCCACGCGGCGTGAGAACAAGAGCGTGTTTTTCCAGTGCGTCTGAAGCGAGGGGTATGTCAGAGGTAATAACCAAGTCGCCGGCAGTGACTCGGCGTTCAATCTCTTTATCAGCTTCATCAAACCCTAATGGCACCTGGTAGAGCTTTACGAACGGCGAGTTTGGTAACGAGAAGCTGTGGTTGGCCACGAACGTGGTGGCGATCGCTCGTTTATGCGCTGCCTTGGCGACGATTTCGCGAATGGCGCTTGGACAGGCGTCTGCATCTACCCATATTTGCATGCTGTTTCACCTTTTCTCCAACTCTTGTCTGCAGATCTAAGCCCGCGCTATTAAACACCTCTAAAGGTCTGTAATTGATATCAATCCAGGGTATCAAGATTGGCTTTAAGCGAAAGATCTCCTTGACCTACGACCTACGACTTTAAACTTCTCACAGGGCAGCCTAAGTGGTCAGGTATTCAAGTACGCATCCCATAAAAACGTACGTTAAAAAGACATAAAAAAGGCCCGGCAACAGCCGAGCCTTTATTGGTCGGTTGAGTATAACTATTGGTCGGTTGAGTATAACGCTTAGGCGGCCTCGAAACCCCGATACCCAGCGGCGGCCACCTGATCGCAAATAAGTCGATAGATTCCGACACCACCTACGACACCCCGAGCTCAACCGCTGCACCTCGAAGCTTTCGGTGTCTTTCGAACACGCCGCCGGTCATATCGGTAATGAAGCGGACGAAGCGCTTATCGAGCTGAACCAAGAACTTGATGATTAGCTTTTTGTGCTCGCACAGGTTAATCCCGTTGTCGCTTCAGTCTTAACATTGCTCAATCGCAAAATCCAATTCGCGCTAGGTGATACCGCAGCTAGACTTAGTGCCGTCTTTGGTAAGGCCCAAATGACCGATGTCAGTATCAGCGGCTCTGCTATTGGGTTTTTCTCTGAGGAAGCACCCAATGATGGCTCAGTGATCGACGTATTTCTGGATCTAGAGAGCATTCACTGTGAAGTCGTCATTAGGATGATAGTGATCGAATCAAGGGCTTCTGCAGACCCAGAAAATCCAGGGTTTTGGGTGCGTGGACGATTCGATGACGGCCCAGAAAAATAAGTGGATACGATTGTCGCGCACGTCAATCAGCACCAGTACGAGCAACTGCAGCGAAGATCTGGTGTATCTGAAGAGCCGGAGGCCTAGTTCACCGCGGATGGTCTTTCTATCTTAACCACGGCGCCAAGGCGGTTAATATCCGACTTCAACTCATGAAACACCAGGTAGACAACGCCTAGCGGTCTTAGCTGCCTACGATCAATCAATTTTTCCAAAGGCTCAGGGACACCAGCTCGCAGAGTAGAGCTGGGTACTAGGTTAAATCCGATAAAACATCGACATCGAGACTGGCACTGGGGATATCGATCTGACAGTGGGTTGCAGTCAGCTCCGCGAGCAGCGCCTTCGCGCCCTTATCGCCAGAGAGTTTTTCAAGTTCTGGAAAAAACTGAGCTGGGAAGATAGCCGGTGGGCCGAGGGTCTTACTGTAGCTCGCGCAGGCGATCTGGTTCTTATCATCACGGAGTGTTAGCCGCTTGAGATCCTCGCCCGAGACTCTGACTTGGTCGGCCAGCAATACAAGCGCTTCGTCACACAGTGATGCTACTTGGGAAATCCCTGTCGCAATCGAGTTTCCCAGACCCTGTTGCCAGTCGGAATTGTAGATGAGGTCTATATCGTCGATCAGACCTGAGGTTTGAGCTTGCTTGACCTCTTGATGCCAGCGCCCGGTCACCACTCGAATGAGTGAAGCATCGGTCGACTGGGCAAGCTCGATACTGCGTTGCAACATGGGTTTACCATCGATATTCGCCAGCAACTTACATGACCCAAAACGCCGGCTCTCCCCTGCGGCCATAATCAGGACTGCTAAGCGCGGTTCGTCACCTGTCATGAACTAGGGTTTTTAAACAGGGTTTCGTGGCATTCGGAAAGCATCGATAACGCAATACTCTCAGGAAGATCGCCGCCAATATCAAAACCTGCGGGGCCATTGATCAGAGGGGTAACGTCGTTTGCAGCGAGGTCAGCAAGCTCTAGCACTTCCTCCTTTCGATGCGTGGGCCCAAGCAGGCCAATGTAGTCGAGACCTTGTCGATTAATGGCATTGATACAATCAGCATCCATGGCGAGGTTGTGAGTCATGACCATAGCCGCATTGATGGCGTAATCGCTTACCCAGCTTGAAAGCTCGCTTGCAGTACAGCGCAAGCGGAAGTCGGCATCCTGGAAAAACTCATCGCGAGCATTTGCGGGGCGTGGGTCCCAGACGGTCACCTCCCAACCAAGTAGTTTGGCGAGCTTGACGACGGGCTGTGCATCGATACCGCCACCCGCTATCAGGAGATGAGGCGGTGGTACAATTAGAATGTCCAGCCAAGTGCCATTGTCGAAGTATGTGAGCTGGGCCGCCGCAGGCTTTCGGCTCAAAGTTGGATCTGGACTGAACTTGGAATGCTCAGGCTCCTCGTTTGTCTGCACGATATGTTTATGCAAACGGCCGCTTTGCCGATTTTGAAGCGCGCTGTGAAGCTCGGTCAGTTGCTGATAGTCATTGCCCGCATGAATCGGCTCTAGAAGGATGTGAACAATGCCGCCACAGCCAATCCCGAGGTGATAGGACAGGTCGTCTTCATCGTCGCCGTCATAGCGCAGGGAAAGCGCTTTACTGCTGCTCATGACTTTGCGGGCATTCAGTCTGACATCCGCTTCAAGACAACCACCGCTCAACAAGCCGAGTTGAGCGCCCTCGGATCCGATGAGGCTCATGGCGCCGGCTTTTCGGTAGCTAGACCCTTCGGTTTTGAACACTGTACCGAGTACCCAGTCACCCTGATCGCGGTCTGGGAGCCACTCTTCTAGCATTCGAAGTAACTGCATCGACATGGTTTTATGGTTGCTCGTTTATTGCGTTACACGAAGCGCTTTTTGTTACACAGACCTCAGTCTACTGCGGTTGATTGAAAATCCCTATCCCGTCAAGCGGCTGACGCGCAAGGCCTCTTCTCAGAGTTAATGCTACTCATTAGCTTGAGGCGACTGGTTTAAATAGTCCGCGATCGCCCAAATTCGACTACAAAACCGAATAGAAATGTCTTAGGTAATGGGTTTTAGCAATACAGTATTTTGCCCAGGGACGGAATGATTCGAGCAGCGTTGCCTTCGCTGCTCTCACCCCGTTGGGGCGCCGTCGCTTCGCTCTGGCGTCCAAAATACTCTTGTGGTCGCATGTTGTTGAACCGCTGTCGATGGTTCTCATCCAACCTCCAAACCCCATCACCAAAAAGCCCCGCAAATGCGGGGCTCTTGATGATGGTGCCCAGGGACGGAATCGAACCGCCGACACGGGGATTTTCAATCCCCTGCTCTACCAACTGAGCTACCTGGGCAAACTTGGAAGTAGTTACTTCGAAAGGCCGCGTATTAAACCGCCGCG
>NTKA01000065.1 GCA_002456975.1 Halieaceae bacterium MED-G27 | reverse complement strand
TTCAAATGCGCCGTATGCTCGAGGCTGCAGGGCAGGAGTTGCCAGCAAGCGACCCGATTTTGGAGGTCAATGTTGAACATGGTTTGGTCAAGCGGATGGATGCTGAGCAAGACGAAGATCGCTTTGCTGACTTGGCGCTCATACTGCTCGATCAGGCAACCTTAGCTCAGGGATCGGCGTTAGATGATCCCGCGAGCTATGTTGCGCGGATGAACAAATTATTGGTCGAGATGAGTGCTTAACGCTTGCTGGTAACGCTCTGGAGGCATGGTCAAGCAGGATTTGATGCGCCCACTGACGAATTGAGGCCTCTAACCTCATGGGGGCGTGACCATGTGATGGCGGGTGCCGATCACTTCAGGCAGTGGTGTGATCAGTCGCAGACTGAATTACCGATGACTGTCGTTCACAGTCCATTACTACGAACCACGCAGACGTCAGAGCTTCTTTTAGAATGCCTGCGCTTGGGCAAAGCCCAAGCGTCCGATCTGCTGGTACCGGGGCGCACCGATTATACCGACGGGGCCTATCTGGATTTTGACCAAGCGCATCATCTAGTGGTGGGTCATCAACCCTATCTTTCAAGGCTGATTGATGTATGGTGCGACGCGGATCGACTGCCGCCGCTGATGCCAGGTGGCTTCGCCGTGCTGTCTTTGCTTGCTCCGAACCGGGGCGGTGCAGACCTATTAATGATGTGTTCTGAGGGTGGTCAAGTTTGAAAGATGCACCGAGAGAAATCTCGTTAGTCGCTGATGGGCTTACTTACCGGGGATTGTCATGGGGTGACCCCTCGGCGCCCCTGGTGTTTGCTATCCATGGGTGGTTAGACAACGCACTCAGCTTTGCGCGCTTAGCGCCGCTCATGGAAGGATGTCATTTCGTTGCGATCGATTTATCAGGCCACGGCCTTAGCAGTCATCGGTCCGCGGATGCGAGTTACCATATCTGGGACGAAATACCTCAACTATTAAAAGTCATTGATCAATTGACCCACGAGCCTGTAGCAGTGATTGGTCATAGCCGCGGTGCGGCCGTGGCGGCTTTGTTGGCGACCGCCCTCGGCGATCGCTGCAGTAGCCTGGCAATGCTCGATGGTATGCTGTTTAGATCGTTTGAAAATGACAATGGCGCAACTTTATTGCGCGACGGCATCGCCGAATTAACAAAATATTCGTCGAGACCGCCTCGGATATTTGATGCCGTTGAGGATTTTATTAAAGCTCGGTCGCGTTATGGTTTCACTCGGGAAAATGCTGAGGTTCTAGTGCCGAGGGCCTTAGAGCGAGTCGATGAGGGATGGTTGTTGCGCAGCGATCCACGGCTATTCGCTGCCAGCATGGTCAAGTTGAGCGATGCCACGGCAGCGGCATGCTATGAGTCAATGGATTTTCCTGTGATGGCGATTATGGGAGCCGATGGCTTTTTCACCAGCGAGGGCGCCCGGGACATGATTGCCAGAATCGGTAAGCACGCACCGCACTTTCGGCAGATCGACCTTGCGGGACCGCATCATTTTCATCTCGAGGGAGACGTAGCGGGCTTGGCCTCGATCCTGCGAGAAACCATCCGAGAGCGCAGAGCGGCTTAACGGACCCGCCGAGACGGCAAATGTAGCAGCGACAAAAACTCCTCACGAGTTTTGGCGTCGTCCCGGAAAGCTCCCAGCATCGATGACGTCTTGGTAATAGCGTTCTGTTTTTCTACGCCTCGCATCATCATGCACATGTGCTCGGCTTCGATGATCACTCCGACATCCGGCGTGCCGGTTACATCGGCGATTGAGGTGGCGATCTGGAGGGTAAGTTGCTCTTGGATCTGAAGCCGTCTGGCAAACATGTCGACGATGCGGGCGACTTTAGATAAGCCTAGCACCGAGCCCCGTGGCAAATAGGCGACGTGACAGCGACCTACAAAGGGCAGAAGATGGTGTTCACAGAGCGAGTAAAGTTCCACATCTTGGACCAAAACCATTTCATTGGAATCACTTGGAAACAGGGCGCCATTGGTAACTGTTTCGAGGTCCTGTTCGTAACCGTGAGTCAAGAATTTAAATGATTCTGCGGCGCGCTTCGGTGTGTCCAGTAAGCCCGGACGAGTAATGTCCTCACCCACGGCTTCTATTATTTTTTGCCAGTGCTGTTCCATAACTAAGTCATCCCCCCGGGGAGGCCAATGATATCATGCAGGTCACCTGTAAATTGGTCGTAACGTGACAAGCTTTCGCGAAATTTTGATCGCTACCGAAGATGCGCTAGTAGAGGCGAATATCTACTGCGGCCATGGCTTTGACTCAGCGCATGACGAGGCGGTGGCGCTAGTGCTGGCGGCCGCGAATTTATCACTGACAGAGACGGGGTCGGAGATTCTGGACGAGTCTTTTCCCAACGAGGCGGAGTCAACGCTCGAGCAATATGTGCAACGGCGCTGTCAGGACCGAGAGCCCACGGCATACATTGTCGGTGAGGCTTACTTTGGACCACTAAGCTTTATTTGTGATCGACGTGCGCTGGTGCCACGGTCTCCGATCGCTGAACTTGTCGAGAAGGGATTTGATCCCTGGCTGACCAGCGCGTCTCCCGAAGTTATAGTCGATGTGTGTTGTGGTGGCGGCAGTTTGGGGCTGTTAGCAAACGCAGTATTCCCCGAGGCACTAGTGGTGCTATCAGACTTGGATCGGTCGGCGCTGTCATTAGCCGCTGATAACCGGCAGTTGCATGACGCGTCCGTGGGTCTAATTCGGGGTGATTTGTTATCCTGGCTCGCTGACGAGTCGACCGATGTCATTCTCGCGAATCCGCCCTATGTTGATGCTGAGGATATGGCCGCGTTGCCCCCCGAATATTTGCACGAGCCGCAGTTGGCTCTTGATGGCGGTGCGGATGGTTTGGATCTGGTTCATTCGTTGCTCATAGATGCTGAGCGCACGCTGAAGCAGGGCGGCATAATGATTCTAGAAGTCGGCAACAGCCTTGAGGCGCTTGATGCCATTTCAGCTCATCTCAGCCCGGTATGGGTAGAGCTTGCCTATGGTGGTCATGGGGTTGCCATTCTGACAAAGACAGACCTATCGATTTGGCGCGGAATGACGGACAATTTGGGTTCTAGGGTCGGAGTTTAAGATGTCAGGAAATTCATTTGGCCGTTTGTTCACGGTGACTAGTTTCGGAGAGAGCCATGGACTGGGTCTAGGTTGCGTTGTTGACGGCTGTCCACCCGGTCTCGAGTTGTCGGCAAGCGACTTGCAGCACGATCTAGATCGCCGAAAACCAGGTACCTCTCGGTTCACGACCCAACGCAAAGAGCCCGATGAGGTGCAAATTTTATCGGGTGTTTTTGAAGGTAAGACCACAGGAACGCCCATTGGACTTCTGATCATGAACCAAGATCAGAAGTCTAAGGACTACAGCAAGATCAAGGATCGTTTTAGGCCAGCGCACGCGGATTACAGCTATCAGCAAAAATACGGGATGCGCGATTATCGCGGTGGGGGACGGTCGTCAGCTCGCGAGACCGCGATGCGAGTGGCTGCGGGCGGTATCGCAAAGAAATGGCTGCAAGAGCGCTACGGAGTGACGATACGAGGTCGCTTGGCTGCGCTGGGGCCTCTGAAGGTTGGAACCACCGATTGGGATGCTGTCGAGACCAATCCTTTCTTTTGTGGTGACGAACAATTGATTCCAGCACTCGAGCAGTATATGACTGATATTCGGCGCGAAGGTGATTCCATTGGCGCGCGCTTGCACGTGGAAGCCGCTGGAGTGCCACCAGGCTGGGGTGAGCCTGTGTTCGATCGACTGGATGCGGATATTGCATCGGCCATGATGGGTATCAATGCGGTTAAGGGTATAGAGATCGGTGCTGGTTTTGCGTCAGCGGCGCAGAAGGGAAGCGAGCATCGGGATGAACTCACCCCCGATGGCTTCACCAGTAACAACGCCGGGGGCGTACTGGGAGGAATTTCCAGCGGTCAGACTGTTACTGTCGGGCTTGCGCTGAAGCCCACCTCGAGCATTCAAATCCCCGGCGAGACTATCGATGTTAATGGCGATAGCACGGATGTCGTTACCACGGGGCGGCACGACCCCTGTGTGGGTCTGCGCGCAGTTCCTATTGCTGAGGCGATGTTGGCCTTGGTCCTCATCGATCATGCACTGCGTCATCGCGGCCAGAATGCCGACGTGCTATCGCCGACTCCATCAATCCCCGGAAATCGATAAGTCATGATGAAACGCCGCCTGCGGATGTTCAGAACGGCAAGCCTTGGCGTGATGGCTACTGCCGCGCTGGTCTGGGGCGCCGTGGATATTGTCGGAGTCTCCTTCGATGCTATCCTAGGTTATCTTTGGCAAAGCCTTTTAGGTGTTTTGTTACTAGTGCTGCTGTCACTCCCGGTTGGCATGGTACTTGGTTGGATTCGGCGCCGACGGCAGGATTGACTGAGAGCCAAGGTCTCCGTTAATTGGGTACTTACATCAGGCCCGCATCCGTTATGATGTAGCAGGTAAAACAACAACAATTTGGAGAAGACCATGGTCAGGTTTATTTTCGCGACACTCATTGCGGTATCGACAACCCTATCCTCGACTGCCTTTGCCGATGGGCATGCATCATTCGATTGGGATGCGGCTCTTAACGGGGATCATCGAAGCGAAGCCAACAAGTCTCGAGATCAATATCGCCATCCCAAAGAAACACTCGAGTTTTTTGGTTTAACACCAACCATGACAGTAGTGGAGGTGTCACCTGGTGGCGGCTGGTACTCAGAAGTGCTCGCGCCCTTGTTGGCACCGCAGGGACAATTGATTGCGGGTCATGGAACCGTGAACGGCAGCGCCTATGGACGTCGATCACTTGGCGGCTATTTGCAGAAGCTCGGCAAGAATAACGATCTCTACGGTTCAGTGATTGTTGACTCGATGGCACCACCGGAAACGCCGTTGAGTGTGGCCGACAATTCAGTCGACATGGCGCTTGTTTTCCGGAACGTCCACTCATGGCTCAATGCCGGCAGTGCTGAGGCGTCGTTGGCGGAAATCGCTCGTGTTCTGAAACCTGGTGGCGTATTGGGCATTGTTCAGCATCGTGGTGCCGAAGGCACGCCGCTTGATGTATCGAAGCGAACCGCTTACGTTCCCGAGTCGCTGGTGATCAGCATGGCTGCAGCGGCCGGCTTAGAGCTTGACGGTAGCAGTGAGATCAACGCGAATGCGAAGGACACCAAGGACTATCCACGAGGTGTTTGGACGCTACCGCCGAGCTATCGCGAGGGTGACAACAATCGTGACAAGTATACGGCCATTGGAGAGAGCGATCGGATGACGCTGCGCTTCAAGAAGCCGGGTGCTTAATTTTTCCACCGAATGGATCATATTGTTGATGCCACGGGCCTCAAATGCCCAGAGCCGGTGATGATGCTGCATGCAGCCGTGCGTCGGGCCGGTGGTGGGGATGTGGTGGTGATGCGCGCCACTGACCCATCGACACTTCGGGATGTAGCCAAGTTCTGTGAGTTCCTCGGACATGAACTAGTGGCATCTGAAACGCTGGATGACCAGTACCGTTTTAAGATCCGTAAAGTAGTATGAACGACCTGATGGAAGAGCGGCTTGCTGAAACGCTGGTCGCTATTTTTGATGATTTGTTCGAGGAGTCCGTGACCACCGTTCTCCGCGGTGGTGCCGATGAGCCATTCTATGAGCCCGGTAGCCCCGCCATGGTGTGGTTTCGTTACCACTATCCCCGCAGTGCACTCCATGAAATATCACATTGGTGTCTTGCCGGTGAGTCACGACGGCGACTGCCAGATTACGGCTACTGGTATGCGCCCGAGGGCCGTAACGGAGCTCAGCAAGCGGCCTTTTTTGCTGTCGAGGTAAAACCCCAGGCCATTGAAAGTCTGTTCTGTAAGGCGCTTGGTATGCCCTTTGACGTCAGCATCGATAATCTTGACTCGCCACCGGCGAGTAAAGAAGTCGTCGCGTTTCGCCGCAGGGTTGTCGCACAGAGTGCGCAGTTCCGAAGCCGCGGGTTGCCCCATCGAGCTCAGCAATTTTTGTCTCGACTACAGGTGCTAAAGAGCGAGGAGAAGGTGGCGTGACACTCCCGCTAGTGGTGTGTGATGAAAAAATCATGATCACCGATCAATTGGAGCGGTTACCCGTTGCTTTGAGGTTGATGCCCGGTCGCTCAATCGACCAGGATTCACTCGAGGGGGCCTCGGCGCTTCTAACCCGAACAATCACTCAGGTCGATGCAACACTGCTTATCGATACTAATGTTCGATTCGTAGGGAGTGCGAGTGCTGGTACCGATCATGTTGATATCGAATTTCTTGAACGTCGGGGCATTGGTTTCGCTAACGCAGCAGGCAGTAATGCTTCTGCGGTCTGCGATTATGTTATCGCCGCGTTGGTCGAGACCGGTCGAATAGACAATGTCTTGGATGGTGCGAGCGTTGGGATAGTCGGTTATGGCCACGTAGGACGTCAGCTCGCCGCTCGGTTATCGGGAATGGGGGCTGTGCTACGGGTGTACGACCCCTTAGTAGCAGATATTCCAAAGACATGGGGAGTGGACGCCCTACAGGACGTGCTGGGTTGCGACGTCGTCTCCTTGCACGCGGCGCTGCACGATTCTCACCGTTTCCCCTCTCGTTGCTTGATAGGGCCTAGCGAGGCGGCGCTGTGTTTACCTGGTGCTCTTTTTATCAACGCAGGGCGAGGGGAGCTACTAGCCGATGGCGCGCTCGCCACTTTGTGCGACAACGAAGTTGATGTCGTCCTTGATACTTGGCCGGGGGAGCCCCATATCTCCGTTGACGCGCTCGCGAGGACAAGTTTCGGCACACCCCATATCGCGGGTTACTCCAAGCGCGCGAAAGCTGCCGCCACAAATTTGTTGCTGACTCCCCTATGCAATGCGCTGGGTATTGACAGTACTGAGGATGCGCAGGCCCAGAACACGGCTTCCCATACGATCAAGGTATGTGAGCGGGACACCGTCGGCGAGTTGTTGCGCACTGTGGTGCACCATATCGGCAGCTTGGCAGATGAGGACGCTCGCATGCGGTGCGTGATGTCTGACAGTCATGACGGGGGTGCCTTTGATAGGCTTAGGCATGCCTATCGGCTTCGTGATGAACTCGCTGATGTCTGTATTGAAGGGGCGAGTGGTGATAAGGCCACGATATTACAGTCAGCGGGATGCCAGACTGTGTAACGATCACAGAGGAGAGTGTTATGAAGGATAAAGACGATCAATATTGGCGAGAGAAGTTAACATCGGAAGAATTTCACGTACTGCGCCAGAAGGGCACTGAACGCGCTTTTACAGGTCAGTATTGGGATACCGAGGAAGACGGGGTCTATCACTGCAGAGGCTGTGGTGAGGCGCTATTTAACTCTGACAGCAAATTTGACGCCGGTTGCGGTTGGCCAAGCTTTGATAGACCAGCCTCAGGTACTGTCATTGGTGAGGAGCGCGATACCAGTCACGGCATGATCCGAACCGAGGTATTGTGCCAAAAGTGTGGCGGTCACCTAGGCCACGTGTTTCCCGACGGACCTACTGATACGGGATTACGCTACTGTATCAATAGCTTATCGATTGACCTTCAGAAAGATTCCTGATGATCAAGCGGCTAGGGAATGATTGAGCTCATAGCCGCTCGCTAGCAGCTGGTCATGAAGGTATCGGATATGTTCCGGTCCGACCTCGCAGCAGCCACCCACGATACTCGCGCCCATATCAACCCATTCCATCACGTGAGCTGCATAGGCTTCGGGGCCTAGGTCGGTTCGCGCTGCAAGGCTATCGACTGTACCGCCGGGTCTTAGGGCCTCTACAGCGGCAAAACCATTGGCATAGGCGCCAAATCTGATGCCTGTCGACTTGATGATCTCTAAGCCAGCAGAGACGACTTCGGGCCTCGAACAATTAATCAGTATGGCATCGGGTCGATACTCGGCGACACTAGCTACTGCCTCAGCGAGCGACTCTCCAGATCGAAGCTTCGTGCCGTCATCATCGTCGACGGTAAATCCGATAACACCGACTACCTTCTGCTCATGGAGCGCACGCGCTCCTGCCGATGCCTCGGCGATATTGCTCATGGTCTCGAGCATAAAGGCATCAACCTTTTTCTTTTGCAGTTCGATCAGTTCAGAGTACTCCCGATAGGCCTGCTCGAAGTCTGGTGCAACCGCGGCTACATACGAAGCAACTAGGGGCGGAAGCGACGCAACGACACTGGTGGCATAAGGTGACGTGCTCGCGGCGATCCCGGTCCTCGCAAGGCTGATCGCATGATCGAGGTAGGCCTCCAGCTCGTCTTCAGTGGCGTGCTTGCGAAGTCGAGCGCGAGTAATCACATAACTATTGGTGCCAATGACTCGGGCTCCCGCAGCACAGAAATCGTGGTGAGTATCGGACACCAGCGATGGTTCCTCCTGCATCACTTTGAGCGACCAGGCAGGATGTGGTTTTTCTCGCCGGCTTCGAAGGATCAGTTCTTGTCCCAGCCCACCGTCGAGTAACGTAATCGATTGAGTCATTAGATGTCTCCGTTAACCAGTTTATTGTTGGCGGTGACGTGTTTCACACCAGGACCGAGTAACGTTCAAAGCAGGTGCTGCTTCATATGGTCTAGGACCTCATTAGGGGCTTCCACCATTAAGGAATGTCCGCAGCCGGAAATGATTGCGAGTTTAGAATCGGGTATTGCCTGCATCAATGGCCTAGTTGCACGGATCGGGGTGAGGCGATCAGCGTCACCGTGAATCATCAGGGTAGGGCAGCCAACCTTTTCTGCGGAGGCTAGTCCATCGGTGTAGGCGTTGCAGGCCCGCATATCGATATCAAGGGCGGCAGAAATTTCAGTTTCGTAGCGACGCATGCTGTCGGCGATCATCCACATTCCGGGATTTGGATTACCGCCGAGCAAGTTTTGCTTGCTGAACGAGAACGAGGTCAGCATGGTGTGCGCGCTATTAGGTTTGTTGGCTGTGGCATCCAATATCGGATCCGAGACCGGCATCGGCGCGATCGAACCGATAAGCACCAGATGAGTCGCCTTGTTGCCCAGCGAAGCTGCAGTCGCTAGCGCAATAAGACTGCCCATGCTGTGTCCCACCAAGGCGATCCTATCAAGTTGTAGCGTCTCTAGGATGCGCTGTAACCAACCTGCCATACCTTCAATAGTACTTATCGACTCTCCCGACGAGCGGCCATGTCCGGGCAGATCGACTGCAATCGCATTCCAGCCCAGTCTCGAAAAATGGCGAGCAAGCAAAGTCCAAACACTGTGATCAAAGCCCGCACCGTGCACGAAAACCACGCTGGGCTTAGCCGGGTCCGGGGTTCGGTTGTTGGTGTAGAGATACACCTCGTTATTATCGATAGAAATTCTCATGACGTAGCTCGCTCAACCACTTTTTGAGCGGCTCGGAGGCCAGCTTTTAGATCTGTCAGTAAGTCTTTTTCATCCTCCAGTCCGATTGAGAGTCGAATGGTGCCCTCACCGATGCCCGCAGCGGCCAGAGCGGCTTCATCCATGCGGAAATGCGTCGTACTCGCCGGGTGAATCACCAATGACTTAGCGTCTCCGACATTGGCTAGATGCGAGAATAATGAGAGACCGTTGACGAAAGCGATACCCGCCTCGCGTCCACCTTTCAACTCAAAGGTGAACACGGCGCTTACGCCTTTCGGCAACAGGCTATTTGCCAGCTCGTGATCTGGGTGTGTGGCCAACAGTGGGTGAGAGACCCGCTCCAACATCGGATTTCCGTCGAGAAAGTCGACCACAGAGGCGGTATTATCGATGTGCTTCGCCATTCTGACCCCGAGGGTCTCCATCCCTTGCAGAATGTAGAAAGCGCTAGTTGGGCTCTGACAGGCACCGAAGTCACGTAACCCCTCTTTACGGGCTCTGGAGATAAACGCAGCGGGCCCAAATTCCTCGGTGAACACCAGGTTGTGGAAGCCTTCATAGGGCTCGCTCAGTTGAGGAAACTTACCCGAGCTATCCCAGTTAAAGCGCCCGCCGTCAATGAGCAGACCGCCGATAACAATACCGTGGCCACTTAAAAACTTGGTCGCCGAGTGCATGACGATATCGGCACCAAGTTCGAAGGGGCGAATTAGGTAAGGGGTTGTGAAGGTGGAGTCGACCATCAATGGAATATGTGCGACATGAGCAATACCGGCAATGGTTGGGATGTCGAGGACATCGAGCCCGGGATTGCCCACTGTTTCGCCAAACACCAGCCGGGTTTGAGGTGTGATCGCTGCCTTCACTGCATCGATATCACGCATATCTACGAATGTGGTAGTGATGCCAAAGCGCGGCAGGGTGTAAGCCAATAAATTGTGGCTGCCGCCATAGAGCGCGCTCGAAGCTACGATGTGGGCGCCAGCATCCATGATAGTCATGATGGCGAGCTGAAGCGCCGCTTGGCCGCTGGCGGTTGCTATGGCACCAACGCCGCCCTCGAGCGCGGCGATGCGTTCCTCGAGAACTGCCGTGGTGGGGTTGCTCAGACGTGAGTAGACATGTCCAGGGCGCTCCAT
>NTKA01000064.1 GCA_002456975.1 Halieaceae bacterium MED-G27 | reverse complement strand
TTATGGGGAATGGTCAAGCCGGGTAGGTCAAAGCTACTGTCGTCATACAGTAAGATGTCGAGATCGATGATTCGCTCTCCCCAACGGCGCCGAGTGACTCGGCCCATGTTCGACTCGATAGCTTTAACAATCACTAGTAACTGCTCAGGATTGAGGTCGGTTTCGATGAGCATCGCAGCATTCAGGTAGTTGGGCTGATCGGAAGGCCCTAGCGGCGGTGTCTGATAAACCCGAGACACCTCCAAAGTGGTGATCTGAGCTTGCGCTGACACCTGACTGTAGGCCGATCTTAGATTACTTTCTCGATCGCCGAGGTTGGCGCCGAGTCCAATACTAACGAGAGCCACTACCGTTGCCGCCTGCGTCTTTTCTTGGGCGGCCGTTTCTCCTCTGGTTGAGAGCCAACAATATCTGGGTAGAGCGCCTGTTGCTCCTCCCAGAACTTCACAGCCGACAGCAGCGAATCAGGTGAGGCGTCGGCTCTCAGAAGCAACAGATCAA
Organism: Halieaceae bacterium MED-G27; assembly: GCA_002456975.1. Taxonomy (GTDB): domain Bacteria; phylum Pseudomonadota; class Gammaproteobacteria; order Pseudomonadales; family Halieaceae; genus Luminiphilus. The sequence continues at coordinate 10,177 of NTKA01000064.1, read as the reverse complement.
ATGCGGCGCGAAAGCGGCGGAGCGTGAGTGTTGGCTTGATACGTTTCGGTGACTGATGCTCTAGCCGATGTTGCAAAGACCAGATCTCACGCATTGGCATAGAGAATCGCTTGGGTATCGCAATGCGCTGCAAGGTGCGCTGAGTGACCTGTTGCCCAGCGGCATTGAGCGCTTCGGGTCGAGACATAGAGTGCTTAGATAGTTCTAACGACTGCTCTTCAACAGCAGGCCAGAGCATGGCTGCAAATAAGAAAGCAGGTGTGCATGGTTTATCCCTGGCAATTCGTTGGTCGGTATTACCGAGCGCCTTTTTTATGATGAGTTGAGCGCTTCGGGACCGCAGATGGTCAGCCACCTCCGGTAGTATCACGTCTAACAGGCCGAGTTCCTCTAACCGCTCATAGCTTTGTAAGCCATAGCCACTCATGAATAATTTCAATGCCTCATCAAACAGGCGCGCGGATGGGACATCGGCAAGCAAGTGCTTAACAGGAACAATACTTTTCTCAGTGTCTGCCTCGATATCAAAATTTAACTTAGCCGCAAATCTCGCGACTCGAAGCATGCGCACGGGGTCTTCTTGATACCTTGTTTGAGGGTCTCCGATAATTCTGATCAGTCTCTGATCAATGTCTTCCAGCCCGTTTAGGTGATCCAATATCTTGTTGTCGACGACATCGAGGTATAGCGCATTGACCGAGAGATCTCTGCGAACCGCATCTTCTTCTAATGTCCCATAAACGTTATCTCGCAGAAGCAAACCTCGGTGAGAGGTTTTCGATTCATTAGTATCGTCACCTTTGTGGCTACCGCGGAATGTGGTCACTTCAATGATTTCACGACCCATCCGAACGTGAACGATCCTAAATCGTCGTCCAATGATACGAGAGCCTCGGAATAGCGCCACGACTTGCTCTGGCGTCGCGTTGGTAGCGACATCAAAGTCCTTTGGTTTGCCACCGATCAATAAGTCCCGCACAGCGCCGCCAACAATGAATGCCGAGTAGCCATTGTCGCTAAGCCGTTCCACCACCGAAACGGCAGCGTGCAGCAGCAGTGATCGATCGATTCGTTGGTCTAACGGTAATTCAAGCACGGCACGACACCGCCCGGGACTGGGTCGAGAAGTCGGTTTTAAGGGGGACAAATACAAACTGGGGGAAGTTGCCTTCCCCGCCCAGGTCTGTAGTGACAGATATTATTTTTATTCGGCCGCTTGTTATTATTTCGACTCTGCCACAGTTAATGCATTTCATATGCCAGCGGTAATATCCTGTTTTATTTCAGTTACTTATGATTTTTTTTGACCAAAAAGCGTCGCGCGTGTCATAAAAGTGTTACGAAACTTTACCTTAGAGTGTTACGTAACTTCGCAGGTGTCAGGCTTGTTTCTGTGACTTTTTTCGAGAGCGGGGTAGATCAAAGCGCTGTCGTCGTTCCCACAAGCATTTACGACTGATTCCTAGCTTATGCGCGAGCTCGGTCTCATTCATTGCATGTTGGTTCTCGAGGACAAAGCGCTGGAAATAGTCCTCAAGCGACAGCTCGTCATTTGCTGTTTGATCCATACCTGATGGAATGTCGTCGCTGTCAGAGCGGGTGACGGCCTTCAGTTGGACCGGCTCACTAGCCTTTTTTGCGGGTAGATCTAAGTCATCAGGCTGAATAATGTCATCAGCCATAACGAGAGCACGTTCAATCGTGTGTTCCAGTTCTCTGACATTCCCTGGCCAGTCATAGCCTTCGAGCGCGAGATAGGCGTCTTCTGCTAGCTCCATGGCGGGTAGCTGAAGGCGTTCAGCGACTCGTGTCATTAGCCAGTTGGTTAGACCTCTCAAATCGTCCAGACGGTCTCGAAGTGGTGGCACCTCTAGTCGCAAGACATTGATTCGGTGGAACAGGTCGCGACGGAAGGCATCGGTATTTTCAAGTTCGTCGAGATCGCGATGAGTGGCACATATCAGCCTAACATCCACACGAGTGCTACTGGTGGAGCCGATCCGTCGAACTTCACCTTCTTGAATGAAGCGAAGCAGGCGTGCCTGTGCTGAGGCAGGCAACTCTCCGATTTCATCGAGAAATAGCGAACCACCATTAGCAGCTTCAACAAGACCCAGTCGTCGCGACGAAGCGCCGGTGAATGCGCCCTTCTCGTAACCAAACAATTCAGATTCGATCAGGGTCTCTGGAATCGCTGCACAGTTAACAGAAATCAAAGGTTTGTTGGCTCGGGTACTCGACTGGTGAATATGTCGTGCTACCAATTCTTTACCGGTACCGGTCTCGCCCATCACCAATACTGTTGAGTTAGCCTTCGCTGCGCGATTCGCGCGATTCATCAATGTGCGCATACCCGGCGAACGTCCGACAAAGGCTTCGGCAGCTGATGCGTTGGCTGGCTTTTGATTATCGCTGGTATGACTGAAGTTGATGGCTCTCAATATTTCGGTAGCAGATGTCGGTTTAGCCCAATAATCCTGAGCCCCTGCTTTTAGAAAACTCACTGCGGTCTTAAGACTCGCGTGCTGCGCGAGAATAAAAACTGGAACGTGTGATAAATCGCCGATCAGGCTGAGCGCGCTGGTCTCGCTTCGGCCCGGATCGAGTATCACCGCGTCGATCTGCTCCGCCGCCTGAATGGCATTAATGGCTGAAAACGGGGACGCTTTAAGTACTTTGCAGCCCTCGGCCGCAAGATCGTCGACTAGTTGCGCCGAATCAATCGGATCGTCGTCCAGAACCAATATTGTGTGCATAGAGACCTAGGCATAGCCAAATTCGGCGTCGAGCGTACCATGCGACGCGCTAAAAGTGTCACCTACGTAACACTTAGGGGGAGAAAAGTTACAATTTGGCGGATACTCTGTCCCAGTTAGCAATCGCCCACGTCAACAGAGTCGAGATACTCTGACAACTACTAGGCGGTGTTTGCTGATTCAGCTGCGCGAGTGCCGATCTAATATTGGCTATCGGGTCGGTAGCCGAGATTGGCTCAGCGCCAGTTTGTTTGCTGAGCTTGTTACCGTGGTGATCTTTAATGATTCTGATGTGACCGTATTGCGGTGACTCGAGTGATAACAGTTGTTGAATATAAAGTTGCCGATGGGTTGAGGCTTGCAGGTCGCCACCTCTCACAACATGGGTGAAGCCGTCTAATGCGTCGTCGACGGCAGTGGCAAGTTGATAGGCAAGTAAACCGTCTCGTCTGCGAATGACAAAGTTAGCGGGGTAGGTGGCTGGAGAGGTTCGCTGCTGGGAGCAGATATCTACAAAATCGGGAAAGGCCCCCTCGGGTGATTGCAGACGGATGCTTCCCTCGCTGTGGCTTTGGTCGTCACAATCGTCGATGCAAGCACCATTGGCTCCGAGGGTGGCTCGTGTGCACCGGCAGACGAACGTGACGCCATGGTCGCAAAGTCGATCTAAAGCTTCGATATGTCGGGTGCTGTGGTTACTCTGAAACTGTGCGGGACCATCTGCGATTAATCCGTGGCGTAGTAGAGCCTCTGTGATTGATTCGATGCTACCGGCTTCCTGCCTAGGAGGGTCAATATCGTCGAATCGCAGTGTCCATGAACCCCCATGATGGCGTGCATCGAGAAAGCTTGCGAGTGCGGCGACCAGCGATCCCTGATGCAGGTCGCCAGTGGGTGATGGGGCAAAGCGTCCGAGGTACCTACTCATCGCCTCAAAAAGGCTAATGTCTAGCCTAACTCTTGTTTCTCTTTTATTTCAGCGAGGGTTTTGCAGTCGATGCACAATGTGGCTGTCGGCCTTGCTTCGAGGCGCTGAATGCCGATCTCAATGCCGCAGGCGTCACAGTAGCCATAGTCATCGATAGAAATCCGCTCGAGGGTTCCGTCGATTTTCTTGATCAGCTTTCGCTCGCGATCGCGTGTTCTGAGCTCGAGACTAAACTCTTCTTCTTGAGTAGCTCGATCCGCCGGATCTGGAAAATTGGATGCCTCATCCTTCATATGCCCGACAGTCTTGGCAACCTCGTCAACGAGGTCGGCGCGCCAGCTCAGTAGTAACTGCCGAAAATGCTCGAGCTGCCCTTCATTCATGTAGCTCTCACCGCGGGAGGGCTTGTAGGGCTTGAAGTCATCGAACTTTTGAACCTCGCCCACGGCGCGAGCGACGTTGCTCGGCGTATTTTTTGCCTTTCTGGGGGCCTTAGGTGCTGCTTTTGCCTTGGGAGCCGCCTTTGTCGTGGGTGCGGATTTAGGCGCAGCCTTGGCTTTTGGTGCTGCCTTGGCTTTTGGTGCTGCCTTGGCTTTGGGCGCTGCTTTTGCCTTTGTGGCCGCCTTCACTGAAGTTTTGGGTGCTGCCTTTGCCGTAGCTGATTTTTTGGTCGCCATAAAAGGTCTCTGCTCGATGAAATAAGGGCCAAAAAGTTGACCCCCCGTTTTGGGCAGGGGAAGCTATCAGAATTCAGATTAAATGACTAGCAGAATGGCGTGCTCTTTAGAATTGGCAGGTAGTTATCATGACTGACAGCAGCATCGCGGTCCTATTCGGTTTGTCCGACGATCATGTTGTTGACTTTGAGTGCGGAATCAAGGTCCACGAAGGCATTGTCAAACCACTCAGCGCTTTACGCCGTTGCGCGGCAAAGGAGGGGATCGATCTGGCCATAGCCTCGGGATTTCGTTCCTATCATCGCCAGAAAACTATTTTCGACGAGAAGTGGCTGGGAGTTCGTAATGTGGTATCGGACGACGATAGCTTGCTCGATCGGCAAGAGTTCGAAGATCCTGTTTGGTTGGGTCGGATACTTCGTTTTTCCGCATTGCCCGGTACTTCAAGACATCATTGGGGCACCGACATCGATGTCTTCGACAAAGCCGTATTAGAAACGGGTGAGCGACCAGCTCTGCTACCGTCCGAGTACCAATCGACAGGTGTGTTTTCTCATTTGGGGGGGTGGCTACAGCACGTCATGGAGCGTGATGATGCGGAGGGGTTTTTTAGGCCTTACGAGGTTGATAGTGGTGGGGTTGCCATAGAGCCATGGCATCTAAGTTTTCGTCCCATCGCCGAGAATTATGCTGACCAATTGAGTGCAAAAGCGCTCCGCGAGCTTTGGTCTTCTCACCCCGCTTTGCAGCCCGAGGGTTATCCCTTGATCTCTGACAGACTAGATCAACTGTTTGATCGCTATGTCAGCTGAAGCCTGAACGGCTAGTCATTAGAGCATTTTTTAAGTAGAGCATCGTTGAACGCGAGATTACCAGCGCGGGTCGTCGGGTAATTTCTTGGGGACTCGGGTGTTGGTGAGTTTTGTGTATTGAGGGAGTCCATGCTCGTAGGGCGGGTACGCCTCGCCGTGAATCAATGGTTGAAAGTAGTCTCGACCCTCTTGCGTAATGTTGAATCCATCCTCCGTAATAAACGATCGCGGCATCATTTTTTCGACATTCGCGACGTCGGCTAGGCGTGTCGATCCGATACTCCATCGATAGGGTGCGTCTTGATCTCTGACAATGGTTGGCATCACAGCGTTATGACCGCTGATCGCTAGTTCCACGGCTGCCGCCCCCACCGCATAGGCTTGATCTAAGTCTGTTTGACTCGCTACATGTCGGGCGGCACGTTGCAGATAATCAGCAACTGCCCAGTGATATTTGAACCCCAATTTATCCTTGATCATTTCGGCAAGCATCGGTGCAAGTCCGCCGAGCTGGGCGTGCCCAAATGCATCTCGCTCCCCTTGGTCAGATAACAGCCGTCCGTCAGCTGTTTGCGCGCCCTCGCTGGCGACGATGACACAGAATCCGTGCGCCTCGACTGTCGCTTGGACTTTCGCCAGGAAGGTGGCTTGATCGAAGGCGATTTCTGGGAACAGGATAATATGGGGCGCATCTCCTTCCTCAGACGCTGCAAGACCCGCAGCACCCGCAATCCAACCGGCATGTCTACCCATGACCTCGAGGATGAAAACTTTGGTTGAGGTGGCGCACATCGAGGCGACGTCTAGCGCGGCCTCTCGAGTCGAAATCCCCACATATTTTGCAACAGAGCCAAAGCCGGGACAGTTGTCGGTGATAGGCAAGTCATTATCGATGGTCTTTGGCACGTGTACCGCTTGGATCGGGTAGTTTAAGCGCTGGCTGATTTCAGAGACCTTTAAGCAGGTGTCGGCAGAGTCGCCGCCGCCGTTGTAAAAGAAGTAGCGAATATTGTGGGCCTTGAAGACGTCGATCAGGCGCTCATATTCCGAACGATTCTCTTCAATACTCTTCAATTTATATCGGCATGATCCGAATGCGCCGGAGGGCGTGTTAATGAGCCCCGATAGCGCTGATGGCGCTTCCAAGGATGTATCGATTAAGTCTTCTGTGAGCGCGCCCAAAATACCATTGGCACCAGCGAGTACTTTGCCTATCTGCTTTGGATATTTTTGCGCGGTTTCAATGACACCTAGGGCAGATGCATTGATAACTGCAGTAACCCCACCTGACTGCGCGTAAAACGCGTTTGGGATGACCGTTTTGGACATATTTGTGCTCTCTGTTTCTGTTTAAAGTGTGGTTATTTCTTCGGTCATTAGGCGCGTACGCGTGGCGAACGAGCGACTCTGTCCATGATACGCTAGCGACCTCAAATTGGAGTTGTCTGATGCCTGAGCGCGTACATATTCTCGGTATTTGCGGCACGTTTATGGGTGGTGTCGCCCTGCTAGCGCGCGAGCTGGGCTTTAAGGTTACCGGCTCCGATGCCAATGTTTATCCGCCGATGAGTACCATGCTGGCAGATGCCGGTATTGATGTTATGCAGGGATACCAACCGCAAAATCTTGAGCCGGCTCCCGATGTTGTCATTGTCGGGAATGCGCTATCTCGCGGTAATCCCGAGGTAGAGGCCTTGCTCAATCGAGGTATACCGTACATCTCGGGGCCGCAATGGCTGAAAGAGAATTTGCTGTCATATCGGTGGGTTATTGCCGTCTCGGGTACCCACGGCAAAACGACGACGTCTAGTATGTTGCTCGGTATCCTTGAGTCGGTGGGGCTGACACCCGGCTACTTAATCGGCGGTGTGCCCAAAGACTTTGGCCGTTCAGCGAGGCTCGGCTCCAGTGATTATTTTATTGTCGAAGCCGACGAGTATGACTCCGCATTTTTCGACAAGCGCTCAAAGTTTGTTCACTACCTGCCAAAAACACTGGTTATCGGCAATTTGGAATTTGATCACGCTGATATTTTCGACGACCTCGAAGCGATACAACGGCAATTTCATCATCTCGTGCGCTGCGTGCCCGGCAACGGACAGATCATTCATGGCACTGATGATTCGATTCTGGAGGTGCTTGATCGAGGTCTGTGGACCCCTGCGATACAGATGTTCGAGAGTGAGGAGTCCGCTCAGGGCGCTTGGACTTGCCAGAATCTTTCGCCCGCCTATGAGCGCTTGCGACTAACGACACCCGATGGCGAGTCAGCGGAGCTTAATTGGGATCTGATCGGTCGTCACAACGCGCTGAATGCGTTGGCTGCCGTGGCGGCAGCCAAGCATGTGGGCGTGGGCTTGGTCGATGCTTGTGCGGCACTATCTGACTTTGCCGGCGTGACCCGCCGCATGGACGTGATTGGCGTTGTGGACGATGTCACCGTTTACGATGATTTTGCGCATCACCCGACCGCAATCGCGACAACGCTCGATGGTTTGCGACGTAAACTTCAGTCAGGACGGATTCATGCGGTGATCGAGTTGCGGTCGAACACCATGAAAGACGGGCACCACGCCGACGCCTTGATCCCCTCCACCCGGAAAGCAGACGCGGTCTATTGGTTCAAAGCGGGTGGTCAGCCTTGGCTTATGACACACAGTACAGGTGGCGAGCAGCATAGCTTTCACAATGATCTACAGGCCTTAGTCGAAGACGTCAGGCAATCGGTAATTCCGCGTGATCACGTCGTTATCATGAGTAATGGTGGTTTCGGCGGATTTCATCAACAACTGCTAAAATCCCTACGAAAGTAGTCCGCTCTGCACCCAATCAAGAGGTAACGCATCCGATGTATCGACACCTGCTTAGTCGACGCCCCAGCTGGGTCTTGTTCACCGCTCTAGTGGCGGTTACCTGCGCGGTGTCGCAGCTGTCTAAGGTCCGGTTGGACGCATCCTCTGATTCTCTGCTGTTACAGGGGGATCCGGACCTCGCTTTCTTTCAGGAGGCGACCGATCGCTATGAGAGCTACGAGTTTTTGATTCTCACCTGGGAGCCCAACAGTCCGTTGCTCGGCGACCGATCGTTGGACCGATTGACATCAATGGTCGAAGACCTTGAAGCGGTCGAGGGTGTGAGAAGCGTGACCTCGATGTTGGACGTTCCCCTGCTCGAAAGTCCGCCCATTGGACTCACAGATTTAGCAGATGTGGATTCGATTCCGACTATGCGCAAGCCCGATATCGATCGGGACTTGGCGCTCACTGAATTCACTACCAGTCAGCTGTATCGCAACTTGGTAGTCAGCCAGGACGGGAATCTGTCGGCAATACAAGTCACCATAGAACCAAATTCAACGATCAATGAGTTAGGGGACAAACGGCAAGCATTACGCGACGCATTGCTCGCATCACCCGATGATCAGGGACTCAAGCGCTCCTTGGCGGAAACCGAGCGAGACTATGATCGAGCGACCCAAACGGTGAATGCAGAGCGCGCGGCACTTGTAGCCGCCGTTCGTGAGGTGGCTGATAAGTACCGCGGGGAGACCAGCATTTTTGTCGGCGGCGTGCCAATGATTGCCGCCGACATGTTGGATTTTGTTCAGGATGATCTGGTGACCTTTGGCAGTGCGATTGTCTTGGTTATGGTGCTGATGCTGGCGCTCATATTTCGGGACTACCGCTGGGTGGTAGTGCCCATTACAGGCTGTGTACTTACCGCGACAATAATGCTCGGTATTCTGGGTTATACCGATTGGCGCATGACGGTCATCTCGTCGAATTTTGTGGCGGTCTTGCTGGTGGTGTCGCTAGCGCTGGCCATCCACTTGGTGGTCCGCTATCGCGAACTTGAAACCGTGGAGCCCGAACTCGATCGCGGTGAGCGAGCGGTGAGGGCAGCACAGCTGATGTTTGTGCCCTGTCTGTATACAGCATTGACCACGATGGTGGCATTTACATCGCTAGTGGTCGCCGGAATCAAGCCTGTGATTGATTTTGGATGGATGATGACCGCCGGGATCGTGGTCGGTTTTGTCGTCAGTTTCACGGTCGTGCCTGCGCTGATGGCGGTTCTCCCAGCAATGAGTTCAGCGCATGGCGCTACCGATCAAATGAGTATCACCCAACAGCTGGCGGGTCTAGTTGATCGTTTCGGGGGCTTGGTGTTGTGGGTGACAGCTCTGATCGCCTTGTTAATAGCTGTGGGCTTGACTCGCTTGCAGGTCGAAAATCGATTCATCGACTATTTCAAAGACACCACAGAAATCTATCAAGGGATGGAACTTCTCGACTCGCGACTGGGTGGGACGATTCCGCTCGATATCATTTTGTATCCCCCCGATGCCGAGACGTCCGAGAGCGATGGGCCATCGTCCGAGCCGCTGACCACCGCTATCGAGGGCGACGATGGCGGTTTTGAGGATGACTTTTTTGGCGATGATCCTTTCGGCGACGATATTTCTTTTGAAGAAGAGAACTCTGTTGAGGTCGGGTATTGGTTTACGCTTGCCGGCCGGGACCTCATTGATCAGATACACGATATCGTGGCAGCTCGCCCCGAATCTGGAAAAACGTTGTCACTGTCAACCGGGTTTGGCGTCATGGATAGGCTCTACCGCGACAAATTAGGTAGCGTCGAACTCGCATTGGTTGAGCGCAGCATGCCAGCGGATGTCGCAGATGTGCTGATCGCGCCTTACTACGATCCCGAGTCGCAACAGGCGAGAGTCACCGTACGGGTAATGGAAACGAGTAAGGAGCTCCGCCGAGCTGAGTATTTAGATACGTTGTATACCGATATTCTTGAGCAGACGGGCCTCGATGAGTCGAGAGTCAAATTCACGGGTCTACTCGTGCTGTATAACAATGTCCTTCAGAGCTTGTACGCCTCGCAGATCCTGACTTTAGGGGCAGTCTTCATTGCTATTGGCATCATGTTTCTTGCGCTATTCCGATCGCTGTCGCTGGCCTTGCTGGGTCTAGCGCCGAATATTCTGGCTGC
>NTKA01000063.1 GCA_002456975.1 Halieaceae bacterium MED-G27 | reverse complement strand
GTGGCGAGAGGCGTTGTGGTTGATCAAGGATGGGGTGGCAACCACGGGCCAGATCGATGACATCATGACCCACAGTTTTGGTTTGCGCTGGGCGCAGAAGGGTTTGTTTGAAACCTATCGAGTTGCAGGAGGCCAAGCCGGTATGAAGCATTTTCTCGAACAGTTTGGTCCTTGTCTTGAATGGCCATGGACCAAGCTGATGGATGTGCCCGAGCTTGATGATGCTCTGATAGATACCATCGTCGAGCAATCGGACGAACAGGCGGCGGGCCGCTCGGTACAGCAGCTTGAGTGCGAGCGCGACGACAATCTGGTCGCTTTATTGCAGGCACTGCGCGACCAGGATGCCGCAGCTGGCGCATTTTTAAATGCTCACGGCGCCAAGTTAGCCTCGGACTAATGATGCGTTGGTATCGTTACTATCGGATGAGGCATCACATTCGGGCGCTTCTGGGAGGGTCAGGGTGACTCCGCTGTGGCAACCGACAAACGATCAGATCGATACAAGTCAGATGGCGGACTTTGCGCGGTTTGTGTCGCGTGACGCTTCTCTACAAAACCTTCCCAGTTATCAATCGCTCTACGATTGGTCCATTGATGACTCCGCTGCATTCTGGTCATCGGTCTGGGATTACTCGGGGGTCATTGGCGAGCGTGGCTCGGATCGAGTGGTAACAAATGGCGAGCAAATGCCGGGAGCTAGCTGGTTTCCAGATGCCAAACTCAATTTTGCCGAAAATCTTCTGCGTCGTCGGGATGATGGAATAGCCCTTGTTGGCTTGCTGGAGAATGGTGAACGAAAGACCCTGAGTTATGCGCAGTTGCATTGTGAGGTCGCAGCGCTGGCTGGCGCATTGCGATCTTTTGATGTGCGCCCGGGCGACCGGGTGGGCGGCTTTCTCCCGAATATTCCTGAGACGATCGCAGCGATGCTTGCCACAACGGCCATTGGCGCGGTTTGGACCTCTTGTTCACCAGACTTTGGTTTTCAGGGCGTGATGGATCGCTTTGGCCAGGCTAGGCCCAAGGTGCTTTTCGCTGCCAATACTTACCTCTACAACGGCCGTTACCATGATTGTCGCGAAAAAGTGGTACAGCTGGCTCAGGCAGTCGATGGTCTCGAGCAAGTGGTCATGATCGAGTCGCATCAGGAGCAGCGATCGAGTATTGCCATCCGCAATGAGCACTCGTATGCGCAGTTATTGGATCGTCATAGCGATCAGCCATCGATGGTATTTGAACGCTTCGATTTCGATCATCCGCTCTACATTATGTATTCCTCCGGTACTACCGGAGTACCGAAATGCATTGTTCACGGCACTGGGGGTACGTTAATCCAGCATCTGAAAGAGCATCGTTTGCACTGCGACCTGCGTGAAGACGATGTCTTTTTCTATTTCACCACCTGTGGCTGGATGATGTGGAACTGGCTGGCATCGGGGCTCGCGTCAGGTGTGACACTGGTTCTATATGACGGCTCACCATTTTCCGATGATGGCCGCATATTGCTCGATGCGATCGATCGCGAGGGGATCTCGGTATTTGGTACCAGCGCTAAATATCTTTCCGCGCTTGAAAAATCTGGACTGGTCCCATCTGACACTCACGATCTCTCGAGTTTGAGGGCTGTCTTGTCGACAGGCTCTCCGCTATCACACGAGAGCTTTGATTACGTTTATCGGGCCTTCAAGCAGGACTTACTATTGGCTTCAATTGCGGGTGGCACCGACATTATTTCTTGCTTTGTTGGAGGCAGTCCGACGCTGCCGGTATACCCCGGTCAGATCCAGTGTCGCGGTCTGGGTATGGCGGTTGAGTTCTGGGACGACGCAGGACGGTCCTTGGGTATCGGTGAGAAGGGGGAGCTGGTTTGCGTGAAACCCTTTCCGAGCATGCCGATCGGGTTTTGGAATGACGAAGAGGGTGTTAGTTATCACAGAGCCTACTTCGATCGCTTCGATAACGTCTGGTGTCATGGTGACTATGGGGAGTTAACTGCCGAGGGGGGGGTCATTATCCACGGCCGCTCTGATGCAGTTTTAAATCCGGGCGGCGTTAGAATTGGTACCGCCGAAATCTACCGGCAGGTCGAGAAGCTCGAGGAGGTCTCGGAAAGTCTGGTGATTGGTCAGGACTGGCAGGGCGATGTTCGGGTAGTGCTCTTTGTGGTGCTGAAAGAGCGCTCGATACTCAACGAACCACTACAAGACGCGATTCGACAAACGATCCGGTCAAATACAACGCCACGACATGTACCCGCTAAGATTATTCAGGTACCTGAGATTCCAAGAACCCTGAGTGGCAAAATCGTCGAGTTAGCGGTTCGGAATGTGGTACACGGTCGAGCAGTGATCAATCAGGACGCAATGGCAAACCCTGAGGCCCTGGCGCACTTTAAAGACCTAGTTGACTTACGCGAGTAACCTTTAGCTGACTTATGTTCTATCGAGGTGATTCGCTACATTGCTCAGGCGTCACGTATTGCTAAGTCGAATGGATTGCTACTCTGGCGTTCAGGACACGTTCAGCGATTCGCAGCCGTTTGTAATTCAGCTGTCAGCACATCGACATCATGCTCGACAAACTGGTCTTCGAACACCAGCAAGCGAGTATCACTGATGTGGTCGATATAGAGTTTGCTCTCGAGGTGATCAAACTCATGCTGGAAAACGGTGGCAGTAAAGCCCTCGGCGATTAGCGACTGCTCGTTCGCTTCAAGATCAATAAAATCGATCTTGACCCGCTGAGGTCTTACCACGTATCCCCGCAAACCTGGGACCGATAGACAGCCCTCCCAGTACCCCGCTCGTGAGTCATCGAGTACGGTCAGCTTTGGGTTGATGTAGACCGAGAACGGAACTTCGGATAGGTCGCCATAACGGGTAGGACCTGCGGGAATATTTACCACCGCAACCTGCAACGGGATATTGATTTGGGGGGCCGCCAGACCGATACCGCCGGCCGCTGCAAGTGTATCCCTGAGGTCAGCGATCAGTTCGTGACACTCATCCGAGCTAATCTTTTCAATGGGGTAAGGCTCAGTGGGCAACCTGAGGGTTGGATGTCCCATCCGAATGATTTCTTTGATAGCCAAGGCCATTCCCGCTCGATTAAATGAAGATAGCAGAGTGTCTCATTTTGCAGTCAGGGAGCGAAGCGTAGCTTCAGTTCTGGTATTCATTGCCCCCCGCGTTGTCTTTGACCAACCTGATGATTTATTGCAGCTTTTGTCATGCGGGTCTCCACCACCCGATGAGTTCAGCCTTCTTTGCAAGCATTAGCCGCGTCGTGAAGATCTCAGGCGGTAATCCAATTTGCGCGTTGGTTGGATACCTCTCATTAAAGTAGCGTTTGTTTTGCTGGGGTCGCTGCGCTAAGTTTCTCTCAACTGCGCGGGAGGCATTTGCGAAACCACTAATGAAGCTTAATCACTGTCATAACTTTGCGGATTTTCGCAAGCTTGCAAAGCGCCGCTTGCCCGCGCCTATTTTCCATTACATCGACGGCGCCGCCGATGATGAAGTGACCTATCGCCGCAATACAGAAGCTTACGAATCGGTGGATTTAGTGCCCAATGTGCTGCAGGGTACTGACAGTATCGACATGTCGGTGGAGGTGATGGGGCAAAAGCTGGCCATGCCTCTTTACTGTGCACCGACTGCATTGCAACGGTTATTTCATCATGAGGGTGAGCGCGCGGTGGCCAAAGCGGCGACGCAATACGGCACCATGTTCGGTGTCTCATCGCTCGCCACGGTGGCTGTTGAGGAAATCGCGGACATCGCTCCGGGGCCAAAGCTGTTTCAGTTCTATTTCCACAAAGACCGTGGTTTGAACGACGCCTTGGTCGAGCGCGCTAAGGCCGCGAGTTTTAATGTGCTGGCGCTGACAGTAGATACCATCACAGGTGGTAATCGCGAGCGCGACCTGAGGACGGGATTTACCTCGCCACCCAAGTTAACGCCTTCATCTGCATTGAGCTTTGCCACGCATCCTGCATGGGCGTGGAACTTCTTTACCGGGGAAAAGTTTGATATGCCGCACTTGTCGGGTCATGTTCGCGAGGGTACCAATGTGGCGGTGTCTGTCGGTGAGTATTTCTCAACTATGCTCGACCCGACTATGAGCTGGGCTGATGCGGAAAAACTACGTGCGCAGTGGGGCGGTGAGTTTGCCCTCAAGGGCATCATGAGCGTCGAAGACGCCAAGCGTGCGGTGGACATTGGCTGTACCGGTATCATGGTTTCTAATCACGGTGGGCGACAGCTCGATGGCTCTCGTGCACCGTTTGATCAATTGGCAGAGATCTGTGACGCCGTTGGCGATCAAGTTGATGTCATCTGCGAGGGCGGTATTCAGCGCGGGACGCATGTATTGAAGGCCTTGTCGATGGGTGCCAAGGCTGTCTCTGGTGGCCGGCTCTATCTCTATGCTCTGGCAGCGTCTGGGCAAGCAGGTGTCGAGCGAGCGCTCGGTAATTTCCGAACCGAGATCGAGCGCGATATGCGGTTGATGGGTGTGAAGCGGATCGATGAACTTAATCGCGGCAATTTGCGCTGGCGTTGATTGTTCGCTGCTTAGAATTTGAGCGTCCATTAGTGGTAAAGCCGACTGGTTGGATACCGTCGTAACTGCGGAGTCTTGCGATCAGTGTTAGGAGGCTAGTCCTTATCCGAGTCTGACGACTAGCACTGTCTACTGCGTGACAAATATCGGTCGCGCAGTAATACTGGTTAGGCATTGCTGTTGTGGACTCCCGGGTGAAAGAAGCCAACGCAGACTCTATCGAATCATTGGATGGCCGGCGCCAGCGAAGTGCTCGCAGCCGCGCGGCGATTATCGAAGCGAACTTTGAGCTCATTCAAGAAGGTATGTTGGCACCGACGGCGCAGCAAATTGCTGAGCGCGCTGGAGTAGGGATTCGATCGTTCTTTCGGCATTTTGAGGATATGGAAAGTCTGGCCTCGGCTTCCGATGATCATATCCGATCCACCTACGAAGCACTTTGGGCAGGTGGTGATCGCTCGGGTAGCTTAGACGATCGCATTCAGCGCGCCATCGAGCGACACAGCGATGCTTACGAGCAGGTCGCACATTTGATTTTATCGACGCGTTCTCAACTCTGGCGGTCAGAAGTACTGCGCGGTAACTACGCGCGTAATCAGCACAAGCTGGCCCTCGATCTCGATCACTGGATGCCTGAAATTACCCAACTGCCTTCAGCTCAACGTAAAGCGGTCTATGCCACTGCATCATTTGATATGTGGCATCGCCTACGCAGTGTTCAAGCGATGGATAGCGAGTCTGCGGTCTCGGTTGTGGTCACCCTGATTAAGACGCTGCTTAACCATAGCTAACGCGTCGCTGATGCTATTGTGGTCGGCTTGACTTGCGATCTGTTCGATCAAGGTCGTGCTAGCCTCAAGATCTTAAAGCCCTTTGTGCGTTTTGATGATCTCGTCCGAATTGGCAGCCATCGAGAAGCGCACACCATCAACCCCGATCGTGTAATCGGGGAAAACATCCTGCGCACCATCGAGGAATACCAACTCCTGTCCCGGCACCACGAGCGGAGGCACGATGTGATAGTAAAGAAGATGGCCGACCCCGGCCTCTTTGGCGGTTTCAGCTGCCTCCATGGGACTCGCATGGTAGTCGAGAATGTCGAGGGTGATTTTTTCCATGAGGGGATTGCCGACTAATTTAGCTCCCGCGTTCATCATCATTACGATATTGGGTGCCAGGGCTTCGTGGACCAAGAGGTCAATCCCTTGGGAGAATTGGATGATATTGGGGTGCTTGATGGTGTCGCCGGTCACGAGCGCCGATCGCCCCTTGTAGCGAAATAGATAGCCCACTGCAGGCTCGACAGGGGAATGACCGACGGCGAGCGCGTCGATGGTCAGATCGTCGCGGTCATGAATCCTCACCAGCACACCGTCTGAGGGCAACTCAAAAGGTCGCGCCGTTAAGCCCGCTGCCGACATTGGCGCCACTGAGTCGCCGTGATGTTCATGCCGGTAGGTGAAGTCCTGGGCATAAGCCATATTGAAGCCATCGACCACGCGCTGAATGCCGGGCGGTCCATAGACGGGCAACGGTAGCTCATTATCACCAACAGCCCACCGCATGGTAGCCAACTCACCAAGCGTATCGATGTGATCGGAGTGAAAGTGGGTGATTAAGACTCCATCTAGTTCCCCTGCGGGGTAACCCATCCGATTCAGATTACGGACACTGTCAGTGCCTGCATCCACGGTGAAAAACTGCTCTCCGGCGACCACTGCAACACAGGGTCCCGAGGCATTAGGTGCAGGCATTGGGCCCCCGGCGCCACAGAGCCCGACATGAAGCCCATCGTCAAGCGAAGCCAAGAAATTGGCGCCCATCCGAGCCTCGAGGCCGCGCTCAAGTAAGCGAGTAATGAGGATTTCGCGTTGCGAATAACCCAGGCCAAAAATGATGACGATGACGAGTGCTACTATCGAGAGTTTCTTCATGGCGGCGTTGTCGAGTAGTGATCACTAACACAATAACCGAATTAAATTGACATTGGCAATGCCAATAAATATGTATAACAATCGAGTAGAGCAAGAGGCCGCAACGACCGAATTGTTCATGGCGATCCGTAGCTTGTAATTTCCCGGTTTGTAGGGTGGGACATTGCTATGGCCAGGTAAGCTATCGATATCACGACGCGTTGCTCAGAGCCTAATAAGAAAAAAACGGCCCAGAACAGGAGACAGATTGTGAAAGTAGAGAACAAGGTCAATCCCAACGCCGATCAGATGGCCGGCTTCATGGATAGTTCCGTAGAGGGTCCTATCGCCATGGTCAACCTATTGAAGTTTAAGGAAAAGGCCGAATACTCCGATGAAAGAGAGACCGACCTTTCGGGCGCTGAAGCTTATGGTATCTACGCTCAGGGTGTCGCCAAAACCCTAGCCATGGTTGGTGGCAAGATGCTTTTCTTCGGTAATGTCAGCCGATTGATGCTAGGTGAGGTGGAAGAGCTCTGGGATCAGGTGGCGATTGCACAATACCCCTCTCGGACGGCCATGCTCGAAATGATGCAGCTACCCGAGTATCAAGCGATTCATATCCATCGGGATGCAGGCTTGGCAGGGCAGCTCAATATCGAAACCACTAATTTCGTATCCCGGTCCAAGGACTAGGTAGCGTGAAAAAAATCGTATTGATCGCGGTTGCCGTCCTCGGTATCGGAGGGGTCGTTGCCTATTTTAACCGGTTGGAGCTCATGCTCGCGGCGATATCTGTTGCCACCGATCAACGCCTTGGTGACCTCGGTGAGCCGAGAGATGTGTCATGGTCGCAGGGGCCTAGTGTTGCCAGCGATGGCGATGATCGACCGCCAAACATCGTGCTCATCGTTGCCGATGATCTGGGCTACAACGATATTTCAACGTTTGGCGGGGGTGTCGATGGCCGCTTGAAAACGCCGAGTATCGATCGACTCGCGGCGGAGGGCGCTTTCTTTCGGCAGTCGTATTCTGGGCATAGCACCTGTGCTCCATCGCGCGCGATGATGATGACCGGGCGCTATTCAGCGAGGACGGGATTCGCTTTCACGCCTACACCGCCGGGTATGATGAAAACAGTAAGCAGTCTTGCCAACGCAACCCGCGGTCAAATGCCCCCGGCAATTTATGACCAAGCTGCGGAGGCATTGCAGCCGGAATACAGCAGTAAAGGCCTACCGAGTAGCGAACTGACTATTGCGGAGGTGCTTAAGGATGCTGGGTATTACACCGCGCATATCGGGAAGTGGCATCTCGGGCGCGGTCCGGGTATGACGCCCAATGACCAAGGCTTTGATGACAGCCTGCTTATGCATAGCGGTCTGTATTTACCCAAGGATGATCCCAACGTCGTCAATGCTTTCCTAGGATTTGATTCGATCGATCGTTTCCTCTGGGCGGCAATGAAATTTGCGGCAAATTTTAATTCGGCGACGGACGAAGGCGCATTCAAGCCTAAGGGGTATCTCACCGATTACTGGACCGACGAATCGATCAAGGTGATCAAAGCCAACAAGCACCGCCCCTTCTTTTTGTTTCTCGCGCACTGGGGCCCTCATACACCGCTTCAGGCCACGCGAGAAGATTATGAGGCGGTCGGCGACATTCAACCCCATCGCAAGCGGGTGTATGCCGGTATGGTGCGCGCGGTTGACCGAAGCGTGGGCCGTATTCTCGATACACTTGAAGCCGAAGGCTTATCGGATAACACCATCGTCATGTTTACCAGCGACAACGGGGGCGCCGGCTACATTGGGCTGCCTGACGTCAACGACCCCTTCCGCGGCTGGAAAATTACATTTTTCGAAGGGGGCATCCGTGTACCACTGTTCATGAAATGGCCGGGACAGATCAACCCTGGCACAGTCGTAGACGATCCGGTGGCGCACATCGATGTGATGCCCACTATCGCATCCGTGGCGGGTGCAACATTGCCGAGTGATGTGGTGATCGATGGCGTCGATTTAATGCAAGCATTGACCGGAGTGTCTGACCCAGCCCTCCAGGACCGTCCGTTATTCTGGGAGGCAGACCATAACCAAATCGTTCGCTTTCAGGATTGGAAGCTGCAGATCAATGATCGGCCCACCGACGGTCTTAAGCGCTGGCTCTTTGATTTATCGGTTGACCCCACCGAGCAAATCAATCTGATCGATACCCGTCCGGGCAAAGCGGCCGAATTACAGGCGCTTCTGGACAATCATAGAGCGAATGCGAGGCCGCCACTGTATCCGCCAATTTTGAATGCACCCACCATGGTGGATAAGGCGCTCCACCAGTCTTTTGAGCCTGGAGATGAATACGTTTATGTGCCGAACTAGCATGTGCTAGCAAAATTGGGAAAAGTAAGTAGCGAGAAACGTACCGCGGGATAGCTGCGGAATAAAAAAGCGCTTGAACAAATAGCGCCGGAACAAAAGGCAGCGGAACAAAAAGCACCAGAACAAAAAAAAGTAGCGACCATCGCACCAGACTAAAATAGGGTACTGACCACTCTTTGCTGAGTGTTGATTGCGATGGTCGCTGACCGATAGAGGAGTGAATCATGGCATTTACTAACCCCATCAAACTCGTTGGCGGTACCGGTTCGCCTTACACCCAGAAGATGTTGGCGCTGCTTCGTTACCGACAGGTGCCCTATCAAATAGTGTGGGGTGATCCTGGCCAAGCGTGCAGTCAGTTGGGGATCGAGGCGCCTAAGCCAGTATTCATGCCAACCTTCTTTTTTACGGGTGACGATGGGCCAAACGCTGAATGCGACTCCACCCCGATTATTCGTAAGCTTGAGCAACTGTTTGCCGGCCGTTCGGTGCTACCCAGTGATCCCGCGCTCGCATTCATTGACTATTTGATCGAGGACTTTGCCGATGAGTGGTGCACGAAGTTCATGTTCCACTATCGCTGGTATTACGAGCCCGATGCCGATAATGCGGGAACTTTGTTGCCATTGGGTATGGATGTCGGTCTGGCGCCCGAGCCACATCAGCAATTCAAGCAGCATATCTCTAAGCGACAGATCGAAAGGCTTTATGTCGTCGGCTCAAATGAAGTCACAGAACCTGTAATTGATGCGAGCTATCGACGTTTCCTCTCCGTCATGGAGTCGCATCTGCAAGAGCAACCCTATACTTTGGGGCACCGTCCAGGCGCGGGCGATTTTGGCCTTTTTGGACAGCTTACGCAGTTGGTCGGTTTTGATCCGACGTCGCGCGCTATCGCCCATGAAATTTCACCGCGAACAGTGGCATGGGTTGATCAGCTCTATGACCAAAGCGGTTTGGAGCCCGATGATGCAGATTGGAAGCCACTGGAAGATCAGCCAGCCTCTCTGACCGAACTGCTGGCCGAAATTGGACGAGTCTACGCACCGGTGCAATTGGCAAACGCCGCCGCTGCACAGCGCGGTGACAAAACCTGGGATGCCACGATTGATGGCGCGCCCTGGACCCAACGCACTTTCCCTTATCAGGCAAAGTGCCTCGGCTGGACTAGAGATGCTTATGCCGCGCTATCTGCAGACGAGCGTCAGCGAGTCGATCGCGCTACTGCCGGCACCGGCATCGAGGCGATGCTGAGCTGACGCTTAGTTGCGGGACGCGATCTGAGTCGTCGATAGCAGAACAACCGATCGCAAGGTATCGTTCTCAGGCTAGGAGCAGCGATGGCAACTCAGGGCTGGGTTGTCCGTGCGCAGGCGCCGACCGCTGACCTTGTCACTGAGAACCTCGGGAGCCACTACCTATGACCTATCTAATTAGCGCAGAGTCGCTCGCCGATCAGGGAGCTGACTGCCTTTTCGATTGTAGTTTTTCACTGGCCGATGCCGAGGCGGGGAGAGCGCTCTTTGAGCGCGGTCATATTCCGGGTGCGGTCTATGTCGACTTGAATCTTGATCTCAGTGAGCCGCCCGATCACCGCGGTCGCCACCCCATGCCCGATCGCGAGACCTTCGCACAGCGCATGCGCGCTGTGGGTGTTAATCAAGACTCAAAAATCGTTTGTTACGATCAGGATACCGGAGCATTTGCCGCTCGTTTATGGTGGATGCTGCGCTGGTTGGGCCACGGCAGCGTTTATCTGTTAGATGGTGGGCGCGCGGCATGGGAACAGGCGGGGTTGGCCTTGACCACTGATATCACTGATCTTGAGGCGGGCAATTTTGAAGCACGAGAGCCCCTGACCCGGTTATGCGATGCCAGCGAACTCCCCGATGCAAACCGGGTCTTGCTCGATGCGCGCGATGAGCGCCGGTTCAGGGGCATTGAGGACCCTATCGATCCGGTGGCGGGACACATTCCCGGCGCTATTTGCGCGACATTTACTGGCAATCTGGCCGAGGGTAGGTTTCTAGACGCGAGGGCTTTACGGCAACGCTTTGAGTCCTTGGGCGTGCTGGGCGATACGGTTTGTTATTGCGGCTCGGGCGTCACTGCTACCCACAATATTCTCGCTTTGCTGGAAGCGGGCTTCGATGAACCCGCGTTGTACCCAGATTCCTGGAGCGGTTGGATTACCGACCCTTCGCGACCGATTGCTTGGGATTAAGGTTCAGATCTCATTCGGCGCTAAACTA
>NTKA01000062.1 GCA_002456975.1 Halieaceae bacterium MED-G27 | reverse complement strand
CTCAGGTACTCAGGTACTCAGGTGCAAGCATAAAAAAACCCCGCAAGACCTTTGTCTGGCGGGGCTTGACGATCAGTTACTTATTTGGCTTTCGCTGCCTTTCGCTCTTTCGCCTCTTCGATCACCTTGTCGGCGACGCTTGAAGGACAGGGCAAGTAGTGTGAAAACTCCATCGAGAACTGTCCTCGACCCGACGTCATGGTTCGCAGCGAGCCAATGTAGCCGAACATTTCTGCCAGTGGCACATCCGCCTTTACACGTACGCCCGTGGTACCTGCTTCCTGATCCTTGATCATACCGCGGCGACGATTGAGGTCACCAATGACGTCACCCACGTGATCATCAGGAGTAAACACGTCGACCTTCATAATGGGCTCGATCAACTGAGGGGATGCCTTTGGCATGCTCTGGCGGAAGGCCCCTTTTGCCGCTAACTCGAAGGCGATTGCCGATGAGTCCACCGCGTGGAAACCGCCATCGTACAGTTCAATCTGAACATCCAACACGGGGAAGCCAGCTAGTGGCCCCTCTTCCATCATGACCTGGAAGCCCTTCTCAATGGCTGGGAAGAACTCCTTCGGTACGTTACCGCCAACAACCGACGACGTGAACGCAAAGCCATCCCCGGGCTCACCGGGCTTGATGCGATAATCGATCTTACCGAACTGACCTGAACCACCCGACTGCTTCTTGTGGGTGTAGCTATCTTCGATCGCTTGAGTGATGGTCTCGCGGTAAGCCACCTGTGGCTGTCCTACTTCGAGCTCAACACCATAGGTTCTGCGCAAAATATCGATCTTGATGTCGAGGTGCAGTTCACCCATTCCCTTCAGGATGGTCTCACCTGAATCCTCGTCGGTTTCGACTCGGAACGATGGGTCTTCAGCGATCATCTTACCGATCGCAATACCCATTTTCTCCGATCCACCCTTATCTTTTGGCGCCACGGCGATCGAGATCACTGGATCGGGGAAGACCATCGCTTCAAGTGTGCATCTGTTGTTAGTGTCGCAAAGGGTGTGCCCGGTCTGAACATTCTTCATACCGATACAAGCGAAAATGTCACCAGCTTGCGCCACTTCGATTTCGGTTCGGTCGTCGGCGTGCATTTCCACCATACGACCAATACGCTCGGTCTTGCCCGTCGCCGAGTTCAAGATAGTGTCGCCCTTCTTCATTTGGCCCGAATAGACCCGGATAAAGGTGAGAGCGCCAAAACGGTCATCCATAATTTTGAACGCCAGTGCGCGGAGCGGCTCTGCAACGTCAACCTTGGCCACCTCACCCGTAGGCTCGCCTTCCTCGTCGGTCAATGGCTGAGGATCAACCTCGGTTGGGCTGGGCAGATAATCAACAACCGCATCGAGAACGAGCTGGATACCCTTGTTCTTGAATGCTGAGCCGCAGAATGTCGGGAAGAAATGCATGGTGCGGGTACCCTCACGGATACAACGCTTGATGTCCTCAATGGATGGCATTTCGCCTTCCATGTATTCCATCATCAAATCGTCGTCCATCTCGACGGCAGCTTCGATCAACTGCTCGTGATAGCTCTCAACATCGTCGACCATATCGGCTGGCACGTCGGTGATCTCGTAGTTTTCAGGCAGACCTGTGTCATCCCAGACGTAAGCCTTCTTGCTAAGAACGTCGACAACGCCCACGAAGTCATCCTCACGACCAATCGGTAAAGTCATTACCAGCGGGTTTGCTGCCAATACGTTGCGAACCTGATCTACCACACGATAGAAATCAGCACCGAGACGATCGAGCTTGTTAACAAAAATCAATCGAGCTACTTCTGAATCATTCGCGTAGCGCCAATTGGTTTCTGACTGGGGCTCAACACCGCCCGAGCCACAGAATACGCCGACACCACCGTCGAGTACTTTCAGCGATCGATAAACCTCAACCGTAAAATCAACGTGTCCGGGAGTATCGATGATATTCATGCGATGGTCTCTCCAGAAGCAGGTAGTAGCAGCTGACTGAATCGTGATGCCGCGCTCTTGCTCCTGGTCCATAAAGTCGGTAGTAGCCGCACCGTCGTGCACTTCACCTGTCTTATGGATTTTTCCGGTTAGCTTGAGGATGCGCTCAGTGGTAGTGGTTTTACCCGCGTCCACGTGCGCGAAGATCCCAATATTTCGGTATGAAGATAGATCTGCTGACATTGCTATATTCGTCCAATCGTTTGCGTAAATCGGGTTGGCGTCTGGCTTTGAGCCTCAGCCGGAGATTGACGTCGAAACCGACGCAAACCCCCGTGATATTGTTTGTCTACTCAGTGTCGAAAGCGCTTTCCGCGCTATCTCACGTTTCGATGCGCGCGCTTTTTAACACATTCACCCCTTAAGAAGTAGGGTAATACCGACAAAGTGGTAACTTTTGTCGTTGGTACCACGACGAAACGAGCGCCTTGGGTGACCTCTGCGAGACAATTGCACCCAGCGATGCAAAAAATCGCTTTAAATTGTCGGATCGCCCTTGTTTTTTTGGTCGCGACAGATAATCGTTACCGAAACCAGCCAACGCGTTGATAACAAAAAGAATTTTCCCAGCATCGGATCAGACGAGGTAGCAAAGATGAAAAATAATATTGGGCTGTTACTGACCAAACGAGCATTCCTTCAACCCGAGCGAGAGGTGTATGTCGAAAGCGACGGTAGTCGTCGTTACACCTATCGGGAACTCAACGACCGGGCCAATCGACTCGCCAATGCGTTCCTAGCGGACGGGATTGAGAAAGGCGAGCGTGTCGGCCTGCTTCTGATGAACTCGGCTGAGTTCATGGAAGCGTTTTTTGCCCTGGCCAAGATCGGAGCGGTGGTTGTCCCCCTGAATTGGCGACTAGTGGCCGATGAACTCGAATTTATCCTCAAGGACAGCGGCACCAAAAGACTTATCTTTGATGATGACTTCGCCGGTACCGTGGCAGACCTGGAGAGCCGCGGCGATAAGACAGATATCGATCAGTGGTTGCAAGTAGCGGCCGTTGGTAACGATGAGGAGCGGGAGGCCTTTGCCGTCTCCTATGCGACCTTCCGCGATGCGGCACCCAGCGATGAGCCCGAGTGCACGGCCGAAGACGACGACATGCTCTACATCATGTACACCTCAGGAACCACGGGGTTGCCAAAGGGTGTTGTTCACACGCACAGCACATCGCTATGGGGCGTCATCACCATCTCGGCAACGGCCCGCTATTACGATCCGGAGCGCTATCTCGCCTGTCTGCCCATGTTCCACGTGGGTGCGTTAACGCCACTCGCGGTCAATGTCTATCTGGGTGCGACGAGCTTTGTCATGCGCAACTTCAACCCGGTTGATGCCTGGAAAACCATCGAGCGTGAAAAGCTAACCAGCGGCCTCATGGTCCCGGCAATGCTCAACTTCATGTTGCAGGTGCCCAATTACGAGGACTTTGACTGGTCCACCATGCGCTGGATTATGACGGGTGCAGCGCCTGTGCCTGTCGCATTGACACAGAAGTTTCAAAGCATGGGGATCGATATTCAGCAGGTCTACGGCTTAACAGAAACCTGCGGTCCCGCCTGTTTGATGGATGCAGCCAACGCAATTCGAAAACCCGAGTCGACGGGTAAATCTTTCTTCCATACCGAGGTCAAGATCGCAGCCGAGGATGGTACGGAGTTGCCGATCGGTGAGGCTGGCGAGGTCTGGGTTAAAGGTAAGCACATTATGCGTGAGTACTGGAATCGTCCCGAGGCCAATGCGGAGACGTTGGTCGATGGCTGGTTGCGAACCGGCGATGTTGCCGTGATGGACGACGAGGGCTTTGTCGCGATCCAGGATCGCATCAAGGACATGATTATTTCAGGCGGCGAGAACGTCTATCCCGCTGAAGTCGAAGGGGTGTTAATGGGTCATCCTGGAATTACCGAGGCTGCCGTCATCGGTCAAGCGAGCGATAAATGGGGTGAATCACCGCTGGCAATTGTGGTGAAGAGTGACGAGTCGCTTAGCGAGTCAGAGATCATGACCTATTGTCAGGAGAAGCTCGCTCGCTTCAAACAACCAAAAGCAGTGGCCTTCATCGATGTCATTCCACGAAATCCCAGCGGCAAGATCTTAAAGCGAGTTCTTCGTGAGCAGTATCCGACCGAGGCCGCCGAATAGGGCTCGACTGCCAGCTAACCAGACCAAGGCGCTGGCGGTCATCCACGCCAGCCACCCAATAGA
Organism: Halieaceae bacterium MED-G27; assembly: GCA_002456975.1. Classification (GTDB taxonomy): domain Bacteria; phylum Pseudomonadota; class Gammaproteobacteria; order Pseudomonadales; family Halieaceae; genus Luminiphilus. The sequence continues at coordinate 7,400 of NTKA01000062.1, read as the reverse complement.
GGTCCCCAGATCCATGGGGGCTTCCTCTAACGGCTACTGAGCCATCAGTTGTCGAGTGCGCGCAGCCGCCATAACCTCGAGGTAGGCAAGCATCTCTTGGGTGTTGGCCTCCGGATCTAGAATCCGAGCCCGGTAGTTGTCAATGACCAGCGACTGCACCTCGGGATCATCGGGCGCCGCATACCAAGCCCAATCGGTGATATGAGACGCCATCACGATATCCGTCTCCATCAATTCATAGGCCTTATCAATCAGCGCTTGGGTGCCGCCTGCCAACGCCACGATAGTGCGAGCCTGCTGATCAAAGGTGGCAGGTGACCAATGCGATGGAATGTCGTTCCACCAACCGGTGTACTGCTTGATCACCATGCGCGATATATCTTCATGCGACACATATTTAGTCTCGAGCGTCGGGTGAGACAGTAAATAATCGGGGATATCCAAGCGGGAGGGTATTAGATCCTTGCGCGTGCCGTTATTGAGCTGATCAATGGTTTGTTGCGCGATCACCTCGAGCATCTCCGCCAACACCACCAAATTTGTTTGAATCAGTTTGGGGTCTGAGATTGCTTCACCGTGCGCAGGTAACAGTAAAGTCGGCTGCTCTGATGCCATTTCTCTCAATGCAAACGCCCACTCTTCCGGATGGCGCTGGATTCGCTTTCCGTTTCCAGCATTAGGGAGAAAGCCTTGATAGTAATCCGCCGCTGCGATCGCTGATCGGCTCGGCACCCAAACGTAAAGTTGATCAAATGTTTCTCCGCGCCGAGCTCTCAGCACAAAGTCCTCACCACCGATGGTCAGCGTCAGATCACCATTAAAAGTCCGGGTTGGGTAAACCAGGTCATCGCGATGCTTGGGAATACTGCTAACAGGCTGACCGAGGTACTTTGCAAAACTACCGCGCAGACGCCTTAACTGATCGAAAAAAGTGACGAGATCGGCCGTGGCGACAATATGCGGATCATCTTCGAGCAATGCCCAGGTACCAAACGCATGGTCGGAATGTGCATGAGTGTAAATAATCGTATGAATCGGGGCGTCTGACACAGTCTCTAATAAGTGGGCTATCGCGGGGCCCTCGGCCGCCGTACCAGCATCAACCAGTACCAACCCCTCGCTGGTTTCAAAGACCACCACATTGACCAGAGGCATGCTGATTAACCATGTCTTCGGCGCCACCTCGGTGATAGTCGATAACCGCTTGGCATCGGCAATCCCCTGCTCGGAGCGGGCAAAAATATCGGTCGCGATAGCATTCGACCAACTGCCGCCAAAGGCACCGCCACGCTGGATTGCTGGATACAGTTCTGGGAACTCGACAAACAGTGAGCGACGCGCCTGTGCACGAAGCTGATTGCCCGGTCGCAGAGATTGTGTGGCTTTAGATGCAGGGGTGACTGACACCGAAGGTTGGTCGGTGTCAGCCGTAACGAAGGGCGACACTGCGCAAGCCAACGCCACTGACAACCCCAAGAGACCTCGTTGCAACATCGCCATGCCTCACTCCATTTCTGACCTCTGCATTTAAGAGCGATGGCAACAAGAAGCGGCAAGCGAGTAAACGTCCGAAAGGACGCTATCGCATCCTCAATACAAAGCATCAAAGCCCAGCCACTCTCAACAAAGCATCCTTGAGCAGCCAACAAGCAGCTAACGTTTACCAGACCGTTAAATAGGCGAGCCTGGCGGCACTTTGACTGACAGGGATTCGAAGGCCTCGGCATTAGCTAAGGCCGCCTCGATGCGAGCAGCCAAAAATCGCATATGCGCTTTTCCAGCTGCGCTGCGTTGACGGGAATTACTCGCGCGATCACCGATTTTTACCAGCGCATCCATGGCATCGGCTCTCACTTGTGTGGCGGCCGCAGACATCCGCATAAGCAGAATAAGCCTGTCGACTATCAGGGCTTGGGTTTGTCGCTCGATAACCGCGAATCGGTCCTCACTGCGTCGAGGCCAACCATCGTCGATTAGAATGGCCAATAGATTGGAAAAACTGGGCAGCTTGTTGTCCCGCGCGTATTGGTTATTGAGCCTCGCCGCACGCTTCGCATCCAATAACTGTGCGAGTGTCACCTCTGCTGCGGTCGCTGCCGCCGCGATAGGGTCAAAAACATAGCCAGTATGACGCGGGAATAGCTCGCGGCTGACACCTGACTGCGGGGGCCTTGGTGGAATCATGCTGCTAATCCGATCCGGGATATCTAGTGCGATCGGGTCGAGCGTGGCGAGCATCGCGGCAAGCGCAGCGCGCTGATCCTCTGCACCCACACTGGCAGTGATGGGCTGTCCGTCGCCTCTCAAGGCATAACTAAATACCTGTCCTCCCAGAACCGTGGCGGCGGCTTCAACTTGATATCGATGCATGAGATACGTAGGCACCAGCACATCCTCGATCTTCGCCATCGGGGCGCCCAGAGGGATAGCCGATTCCGAGAAGTTCTCAAGTACGGCATTTCTCAGTGTCATGACCCGCGTCAGCTCAGCAACCGGGTCATCCCCGTTGTCCCATAGGCTCGCGAAAGGATGTGCAGGGCCAGCGCCCGACCGCCCACTGATTCGGGCATGCTCATCGGCAACGTAGCGCAAACCGGAAGCGATAGTCTCGCCCATAATTTGCTCTCGGGCAGCCGCGCGATCCACGTCTGCCGGAAAGTCCTGATACCCCCAGATGATGGCTCGTTTATCCCACTCGCCAATCCCGTCATCGTAGGCATCATCCAGCACGGCTTGACCATCGTCGCTCAAAGTGACAAGGGGATGCGGATAATCCATAACCGAGGCTCGGTCATCGGCACTGGCAGCAAAGTTGTGCGCTAAACCGATCGTGTGACCCACCTCGTGAGCCGATAATTGGCGAATCCGAGAAAGCGCAAACTCTGCTAGTTCCGCGTCGGGACTACCGCCGGAGTCATATGGGGACAGCAGCCCCTCAGCAATCAGGTAATCCTGTCGAACCCTGAGCGAGCCCAATGTGACGTGGCCCTTCAAGATTTCCTGCGTCCGAGGATCTCGAATACTTGCCCCGTAGGACCAGCCCCGCGTCGACCGGTGCACCCATTGGATAACGTTGTAACGAATATCCATGAGGTCAGCCCCCTCAGGCAATACCCGGACCTGAAACGCGTCTTCGTAGCCAGCCGCCTCAAACGCCTGATTCCACCAGGATGCCCCCTCGATCAATGCCGACTTGATGGGTTCGGGCACACCCGAGTCGACCCAGTAGATGATCGGCTCTTTGGCTGGACTGCTTTCAGCATTTGGATCCACCTTTTCCAACCGATGTCGCCGTGCAAAGGCCGTCTTGATCGATGCTGAAATCGGCGACGAGTAATCGTAGACAAGACTTGCTTCGCCGCTGTCGATATAGCCAGCGCGCGGATCAAAGGGCAACGGCTCATAACCTTCATCAGGTAGTCGGACGAACGATTGATGGCCGTGTACAGTGATAGCTTGGGCATCGGGCGTCACGGTACCAATAATGTTGCCTGAAGGTGTGCCCGTCAGAGTCAAGATTGCTTCTAATTCAGTGTTATCGGGAAAACTCTTGGTTCGAGGGCGATAGATTGCTGATCGACTTTGATCGAGCGAATAGCTGCCCTCGTCTCTGCGCTTTAATAAGTTGCCTAAGCCTAAGTGATCACGTAGCGCAAAATCGGTGAGATCGATGAGCACTTTACCGTCTCCCTCTGCCGCCACAGCGAATCCCCAGAGTACTGACTGCGCGAAGGCTTCGGTAACCGCGAGACGCTCGGCTGCGTTGTCGGAGCGCGCGATATAGCGCGTATTCTCGGCTTTTAATAGGACCTTGCTACCGATGCGATCAAAATACACGAGTTGGGTATCGCCAAGGCGACCTCGATCGAGCCCGAGGTCGTTAGAGCCCACACCGCGAGCTAGGCCCGTGTAATAGATAAAGGGCTCTGTCACCGAGGCTATGTCGGCAAAAATGCGCCCCGTTTGCGATTGCCAAAAGAGCGGGATAAATCCTTCGAGAACTTCGGATGACTCAGTGATATCGGCTACCGATTGCTCATTCGACAATGACGATGGAGAGAAGCTCAGCAAGCAACAAAGGGTAACCAGGGTCGTGATGACTTTTTGCATGACAGAAATCCAAGACAATTACTCATTGGATAATAGGCCATGCAAGGCGATGGCGACCAGTCTAGGTCGGTAAGTAGTAAGTTAGTGAAGGCGCGGGTTTCGGCTCAGCCTCAGAGATGTAGCGTAATGGTGGGAACCTGCGATGCTCTCAACAGATCATTTGTGCGACTTCCAAGAAATAAGCTTCGAAGCGGTGAATGGCTATAGGCACCCATAATTAGAAGATCACAGCCCCGCTCGGCGATTTCAGCCGTAATCACACGCTCTGGATCGCCCTGAATAAAGCTCGCATCGACTGTGAAGCCATTGGATGTCAGTAATCCATCAGCCCACGCCAGCTGCTTCTCAGCATCCGCTTGCTGCTTACCCGACATGACTACATCGATTGGCAGATCCTTTAACCGCGGCGTTGCTGCCAACAGCTCAATGCCGCGTCGAGTCATACGACCTCCATCAAAGGCCACCATAATTCGTTTGGGGTCTTTGAAACTATCAGTCACCGTCATGATCGGGCGCTTTAATTGACGACAGATGGTCTCAACATGCCGACCCAAATCTCTACCCGACTGTGTCGCCGACTGGCCGCGACGACCCAGCACGTACAAAGACACCTCGTCCTGCTGCTCCTCGAGGGTCGATAACAGTTGTCCGTAGCGTTGGCGAATATCGAGATCATCGACGCCCTGCAATCGACTCCGATCTCTCAGTTCTGTCAGCAAGATCCGTCCCTGCTCTCGCGCTTCTTTGCTTCGCTCACCCTCCTGCTTTGATAGCTTATCGAGCAAATTCTCCTGAGCATCCATACCCAAGGCACCGCTGCGATCGGCATCGGCTGCAGTCTCCTGATGACGATCGATCACATGCAGCAATTCCATCGGCGCGGCCAAACGACTGGCCACCCAAGCCGCATAATCAGCAACCTGAGTCGCGTAGGGTGATTGATCAACGCAGGCGAGTATCTTCTTTGGCATCGCTTAAGACCCTCAATGATTCAGCAGCAAATCGTCGACATCGTTTTTGTCATGAACCGCGAAGCGATCAACCATAGTGGCGCTCGCCTCATTGAGTCCGATGACTTCGATGTCAGTGCCTTCGCGTCGAAATTTGATAATGACTTTGTCCAGCGCGCTAACTGCAGTGATATCCCAGAAGTGAGCCTTACTGACATCGATATAAACCTTGTCGATCACCTCCTGAAAATCGAAAACCTGCACAAAGCGATCGGCGCTGGCGAAGAATACCTGGCCGTAAATAGTGTAGGTACGGGCTCGGCCATCCTCACAGGCGCGCGACCCCACACGCATAATCCGTCCGACCTTGTGCGCAAAGAAAAAGCCGGAGAGTAGAACGCCCGTCAGCACACCTCGGGCAAGGTCATGGGTAGCCACGGTCACTATGACCGTCGCAATCATAACGACACTCGAGCTTTTGGGGTGCTCACGCAGGTTTCTAATCGAATCCCAGTTAAAGGTCCCAATCGACACCATTATCATGACCGCAACCAAGGCTGCCATGGGTATTTGGCTGACCCAATCGCCGAGAAAAACCACCATAATCAAGAGCAGCAAGCCGGCGACCAAGGTCGACAATCTTCCGCGTCCACCTGACTTCACGTTGATGACCGACTGACCAATCATTGCGCAGCCCGCCATGCCACCGATAAACCCTGTAGCGACATTGGCAACGCCCTGCCCCACGCATTCGCGGTTTTTGTTACTCGTGGTGTCGGTCAAGTCATCGACAATGGTAGCGGTCATCAGAGATTCAAGCAGTCCCACGACCATCAAGGTCATCGAATAGGGAAAAATAATCTGCAGTGTCTCGAACGTGAACGGCACATCAGGGATCAAGAACTGGGGCAATGTCGATGGCAGTTCGCCCATATCACCCACCGTCCTGATATCGATACCAAAGGCAATAGCAACAGCCGTTAACACCACGATGGCGACCAGTGGCGATGGCACCGCTGTCGTGAGGTAAGGAAGGCCGTAAATGATACCCAAGCCTGCCGCCGTCATGGCGTAAACATGCCAGATGACGCCAGTTAGCTCTGGCAGTTGCGCCATAAAAATCAGAATCGCGAGGGCGTTAACAAAGCCCGTGACAACCGACCGCGAGACGAAACGCATCAACTCCCCGAGTCTGATCCAGCCCGCGATTATCTGCAGTAGCCCCGTCAGGATAGTGGCGGCGAATAAGTACTCAAGACCGTGCTCCTTCACCAAAGTCACCATGAGTAGCGCCATAGCTCCCGTCGCGGCCGAAATCATGCCAGGGCGACCACCGGTGAAGGCGATAATCACCGCGATCGAGAACGAGGCGTACAAACCAACCTTAGGATCGACACCAGCGATAATCGAAAAGGCAATGGCTTCCGGTATCAATGCGAGCGCTACGACCAGCCCCGCGAGCAGATCATTTTTAGTATTGGAAAACCACGCTTGCTTAAGCGATGCCATTGCGAACCCCGAGCTGATCAATGCAATGGAAGTCCTACGCTGTCTAGCCAACTGCGGATCCGCCAAGCGTTCAAGACAGAAGGACGAGAAGCGAACACTGACGCGCGGAAAGACTAGCGGTACTATGACGCTTTGCTTACTCACCCTCGTCACTTTGATCGGAACAAGACCACTATGCCCTCACCTCAGTGCCTTCTAATCGCAAGAGACGATGATGACTGGACTGGTCCGGTACTCGCAGACGCAAGCGAGTCACTGACCACTGCGATCGCACACCCCGATGCATCTAGCATCGATACCAGCGCCGTTAGAGTACTGGTCGGAGGTCCTCCGGATCTCGCTCATTGGGTTCCGCGCTGCCCCTCGTTGCAGTGGATTCAGAGCACATGGGCTGGTGTTGATGCCTTAGCACCCTATCTTGATACCGGCGTCAAAATATCCCCACTTCGTGGCGTTTACGGACAGGCTATGAGCGAATTCACCATGGGTTGGATTCTCAGCATCCAGCGCAATATTCTGACTCGCGCCACTGCTCAACAATGGCAACCGGAGCTCGAATCGGGGCTCAATGAGAAAACGATCGGCATTATGGGCACCGGCACCATCGGCAAATCAGTTGCCGCTGCGGCCAAGACTTTCAATATGACGGTAAGGGGGCTTAACAGCTCGGGGGCCGATGCACCAGGCTTTGACCAGACCTTTTCGAATGAAGAGCGCCTAGAGTTCGCGAAGGGTGTCGATTACCTAGTATCCATATTGCCGAAGACTCCTCAAACCGACGGTATCATCTCGCAGGCACTGATTGAACAGCTCGCGCCCAACTCAACAGTC
>NTKA01000061.1 GCA_002456975.1 Halieaceae bacterium MED-G27 | reverse complement strand
GCCACTTTGCAACGCGTTCATCAGGTGACAGGCCATGCTCACAAAAATAGACTTTCCCTCCCGGCTTTAGGGTTCGTTTCGCCTCTTTAAGCGCGGCCATTGGATCGGGCACAGTGCACAGTGTGAAGGTGATCAAAACCGAGTCTACCGAGGCGTCCTCGACGGGCACATCGAGTGCTGAGCCTTGAATAAACTCAACATCGAAGTCGAGATTGGCTGCACGCTCACTGGCCAACTCCCAGGATGTTTTACAGGGATCAACGCCGATAACGCGGTCAATTCGCGATGAGTCGTAATGCGGCAAGTTATGTCCGGCACCGATACCAAATTCGAGTACCGTGCCAACTGCTTTGGGAACCACCTTTTGGCGCTGTTTTATCACGGGCTTGGTACCGCAAGCACAGGTAACAAGGCGCGGTACGACATAGCGATCGTAGAGTCCCATGACTTCCTCCTATCTCTCCAATGCAATCCGCACTAGCTACTCAATAAATCCACTGATAACACCTTAGGTCACCCCGTAGGCATCGGCATCAATTTCGCGCATTGTCGCCTCGACCCATGCCTCAACACGAGCCATTAATGCCATGGCATCATCGCCAGGTTGCGACCTTATTGGCTCACCAAAAACCACCTCGACCTCTCCAGGGATAAAGGTCCATGTTTTCCTGGGCCAACAACGTCCGCTGCACACCGCCACTGGCACAATGACAGCATCGGTAGCCAATGCAAGCCGAGCGGCTCCGGTTTTGTAGAGCAATTGATCACCACGCGGCGCTCGTGTTCCCTCTGGAAACATAATGATCCACTTACCCTCATCCATCAATCGCGCTCCGATGCGGGCCACTTTTTCCCAGGCATCACCCTTAGCTGAACGATCAATTGGCACCATATGCAGGCGGCCGATCGCCCAACCGAAGAAGGGCACCCAGCGCAGTGACTGTTTGTAGACGTAGGCGACCGGATTCGTCATCAGAGCCGGAAAAAAGAAAGTCTCCCAAGTCGACTGATGCTTACTGCCAATGACCACGCGGTTGGATTCAGCGGCCTTGAGCAGATTCTCATAACCTCGAACCTTATAACGGATACCGCCAATGACCCGAGTTGCCCAAATCGCCATTTGCAACCATGGACGGCCGATCCAAAAATAGGTGACGCGGTAAGGCATGAAAAAAGACGAGAGAACTAACAGGGATGCAATCGGTATCACCGTCACCGCCATAAACAAGAAAACGAGAGAAGATCGTATTTCGCGCACACCGCCCCCTATGTCGCGCCAGCCTATATCACTCGGTCTGCGATAGTAGCAGGCAAACTGGGATCATCAACCACGAGTTTAGCCGTGATCATTGAGCCATCGGCGAAGGACACTATAATGAAGGGCTGCACCGCAAGTGGCAGGCAAACCGAGAGACGGTTAGATGAAAAAACCGATCACCAAAGATCAGATAAGGCGACGGCTAGAGCACCAAACCAAGGCCTTTGTCGACGCTGGTGGCGAGATAAGCGCCATAGAGCCTGGCCTAAGTGGTATCGATGAGGCCGTTACACCTATCCGCACGCCTGTTTTCTCCAAACCCTCCGAATCCCGCACGCCTCTAACTGACGTTGTCAAAACCTTAGAAGAGCGGCGACGTCAAAAGTTGAAACGCACCCCAAAAAAGGTTCGGGCCAGAGCTACTGCGCGCAAGAAACAGATTGTCTACGACGATTTCGGAGAACCTCTCAGAGTAATTTGGCGCGATGACTGAGAGCAGTCGATTGTGAACTGACCGCTGGTTGACGTCGTAACCTCGGGAAATCTCTTGATACCCGGCCAATGATTCAACTCCGCGAACAAACCACGGTCGACCGGACAGCGCTTGATTGCTTTCGATATCTTGCTGATCTTCGAACTTTGGTTGAATGGGATCAGTCTGTACGGCGAGTCACGAAGCTGAGTCGAGGTCCTATTGGCAAGGGCACCAACTTCAAAGTCGTTGTGCGGCTCGGTCGCTTCCCGCTCACTATGACTTATACCGTGACGCAGTATGTACCCGGAAGATGTATTGTCATCTCAGGCAGAAGTTTTCTACTAACCGTGACTGACACCATCGAATTTACGGAAACGGCTGACGGTACTGTTATCGCCTACGCCGCGGACTTCCATTTCCACCTAGGATTGGAATCGTTCATCAAACGAAATCCGCAAGCCACCGAAACGTTGGGAAAAGTGGCAATCTCAGGTCTCAAAAAAGCGTTGAATGACGAACCTGCCCCGCCAGTGATCAGTCCTGAAAACGAAAAAAACGACACACAAACGCTTCGCGCTCTTCGGTGCTTCACTCGGTATGGCTATCTCAAAGGCCTCAAGCGCTGGGCACCTATGAGCGAGCGTCTAGAGGGTCGCCACATCGTGATTACCGGCGCTAACTCAGGCATAGGGTTGGCCTCTGCTGTCGCACTTGCTGAGGCAGGCGCCTCTCTGACTCTTGTTGTACGAAACGCCGAAAAAGCGGTAAATACAAAAGACATTTTATTTAACGAGACCGGGCGCGATGACTTCCACTTCGAGTATTGCGATCTATCGCTGGTCAATGAAACGGAACGACTTATCGATCGACTGCTGGCTCGAAGCACTGCCGTGGACGTTCTGATCAATAATGCCGGTGCGCTGTTTAATGATCATAGAGTCACCAGCGAAGGATTGGAAAACAGCTTTGCCCTACTGCTGCTGACACCCTGGCGATTAACCGAAGGGCTTCTGCCGCTACTGCAAAATCATGAGACCAAAGCCCGCGTCATCAATGTCGTCTCCGGCGGCATGTATGCAGAGCGACTCAATATGAACCGGCTGAATGTTGGGGCTGATGGCTATCGCGGTGCGAGAGCTTATGCCCAATGCAAACGCGCCCTGTCAGTCCTGACTGAGCTCTGGGCCGAAAGATGGCAGGAATCCAACATATCGGTGAATGCCATGCATCCTGGATGGTCCGATACACCGGGGGTGCAAAAGTCACTACCGGGCTTTCGATTTCTTACTCAAGCGGTGCTTCGTGACCATGCAGAGGGGGCGGATACAATTGTTTGGCTGGCACGATCTCGCCAAGGCGATGACCTATCAGGCAAATTGTTCTTGGATCGCGAACCCCGTTCGACTTACCTGTTGGGTAACCACGTTGAACCCGATGACGAACGCGCCAAGTTATCTGATTTTCTGACCAAACATTACGAATCGGTAATTGCTAAAACCGCTGGTTGAGGGCGATTTGATTCCTCGGTATCGTCGCTGAAACAATCAAAGGCGGCGCTCATGGATCCCATCATTTCTCCGTTCACTGTGACGACAGAGCAAAGCGCTGTCGACGACCTCAAAACCCGACTCAGTAATACCCGCCTCGCCACATCAGAGACAGTGGAAGACTGGATACAGGGAGTCCCTCTATCCTACCTATCCGAGCTCGTCCGCTATTGGCGCGACGACTACGACTTTGAACGGCTGGCGACTACGCTCAACCAATACCCCAATTGGATAACATCGATTAGTGACCTGGACATTCACTTCATTCACGTCCGAAGCCAGCATGCGGACGCAATGCCATTGTTGATCACACACGGTTGGCCCGGATCGGTTCTAGAATACATCGAGTTAATCCCGCGACTCACCAACCCTGCTGCGCACGGCGGCACACCCGATCAGGCCTTCCACGTGGTGTTGCCATCGCTACCCGGCTTCGGATTCTCGGGTAAGCCTGATAAACCCGGCGTTGGCGTTGAGGCCATTGCAGCAATCTGGGACGAGCTAATGACGCGATTAGGTTATGAGAACTTTCTCGCTCACGGCGGTGACTGGGGCTCACTGGTGACTCATTCACTGGTGCAGCGCCCAACAACCGGCTGTGCCGCAGCGCACTGCACCTTGCCTATTTTAGCGCCCGATGAAGCGCTCCTAGCAGATCCCAACGAGGATGAATTCGATGCCTTGTCGGCATTTCAGTTTTATCAGGAGTGGGATTCGGGTTATTCCAAAATACAATCGACTCGACCTCAGAGCCTCGCTTATGGACTAGCAGACTCCCCGGCCGGTCAGCTGGCCTGGATTATTGAAAAGTTTGCCTATTGGACAGACTGCGTCAGACACGGCATCAGGCATCCCGAAAACAGCATTGACCGAGACAGCCTATTGGACAACGTCACACTATACTGGATGACCAACAGCGCGGGATCGTCAGCGCAGCTCTACTGGGAGAGCTTCAACCAACCCGATTTATCACCTATCGACAAACCAATGGGACTCAGCGTTTTCCCAGCAGAGATCATGCGAGCAAGTGAACGATGGGCACGTCGCCGTTATCACAATCTGATTCACTTCAATAATTCGCTTCCCCATGGGGGGCATTTCTCGGCCATGGAAGCGCCCGATCTGCTTTTGAAAGAACTGCGGGACTGGTCTCAAAAAGCACGAGCGGTAGCAGACTAACTCATTGCATCGAGTAGACTACCTCCCCTTCGATAACAGTTCGAAGCACTGCTAGGTCTCTTACATCAGGCTCGGTTAACGGATCGCCTGAGAGGACGATTAAATCCGCAAGCTTGCCCGGCTCGAGGGAACCAATACGGTCATCCATGAACACCTGCCAGGCAGCGTCAATAGTCACCGCGCGCAACGCTGACTCCCTGTCGATACGTTGATGTGGTCCAATCAATGCGCCAGATTTACTCAGACGCTCTACCTGGCTCCATACCGCTTGAAGCGGTCGCATTGGGGTGATGGGCGTATCCATATGCGATGAGAAACGAACGCCGGCCTCGATCGCCCATTTCGCAGGACTCATGTTGGAAGCGCGATCTGGGCCCATAAATATCCCGACATGCCGATCGCCCCAGAAGTAGGTATGCGCTGAGAAAAAACTCGGCGTCACGTTAAGATCCCTCATTCGATCGAGCTGGTCACGCCGTGTCATTTGCGCGTGGATGATCAAAGGCATTGCTTCAGGCCATGGATGTTGCTCGGCGGCTGCCGCGATAGCATCGAGCGAGTCATCTATGGACGCGTCGCCATTGCCATGGATCGCCACTTGAATCCGCTTCTCGTAGAGACCTGCCACCTGATCAAACAAGTCTTCACGTAACACCGACGGGTAGCCTCGATAACTCGCGTCACCCTTGTAGGGCCGATGATAGGGTTCGGTTAGATAGCCCGTGTACCCCTGAATACTGCCGTCCGCGATAATTTTTACGCGTGGCACTTCGACGCGAGCCATGGCGAAGTCACTCAAATGAGTCTCGCCTGACAGCAGATCATCACCAATTTCCTCCATCAGCGGAAAAAAGGCGACTCGAAGGGGCATGGTTCCCGCACTCGAGGTGGCCCCCGCAAGTTGGCCTAGGCCTGTTGGCATACCACCTGCTGATGCCGTCGTCACCCCGTACTTGAGGTATTCATCGGTCGCCAGCTGCGTCATCCGCATTGCGTCAGTGGCATCGATATTTAATGTCTTGAGCGACACCTCTCTGGCTGCCGTCTCCTCCAGTACACCATTGGGGCGTCGCTTATCCGGTGAGTTCGGATCTCGGACAATGTGCCCACCCTTTGGGTCCGGTGTTGATTCATCGATGCCCATGAGTTCGAGCGCTGCTGAGTTGGCTACCGCGAGATGGCCCGACACATGGCTTATCGCGATCGGACGCTCCACCGAAATACGATCGAGGTCATCGCGAGTCGGATGTCTCATCTCCGCCAGTAGAGTGTCGTCGTAGCCATGTCCGACGAGCCAGCCCTCAGGGCGTTGCTCGCCAAAAGCCTCCAGGGTCGCCAGAAGTTCCTCGATCGACGAGACAGTGCCGATAGGTGGACTGTTGAGATCCGCTGAAAATGCGGTGCGCCCAGACCCCGGGAAGTGTCCGTGGGCATCGACAAAGCCCGGCATCAGCGTTGCACCCTCAAGGTCGACCAACTCGCTATGCGCTTCAACAAGCAACATGATCTCTGAATCGTCACCCACCGCCTCAATAACTCCGTCGCGAGCACTGATAGCTTCCGCCCTTGGGTTACCGGTATCCATGGTCAGTACTTGCCCATTGAAGTAGATCTGATGAGGCGGCTTCTGGCTCGGCTCGGTACCGCCGCAAGCGACCAGCGCGGCGGGAATTAAAATAAAGACATAAATCAACAGTTTACGGGATATCATGCTAGGTCCTACAAAATAGTAATTATCAGCCCATGCTACCCGGGCTATTCGTTTTTGGGCGATCAATAGTGCGGTGGTTTTTCGTCCACCGGCAAGTCAAGAGCATCAAGTTTGGTCGATTGATCTCGGAGGCGCTTGGCCAACTCTTCGATCACCAGTTCAGCCTTATCAAGGCGCTCGTGGTGCTCGTTTAAAGCGCGTTCTAATTTATCTTGCTCGCTTTCGAGATAAGCTATTTTTACCTCCAAGTCCTCGCGATCTGTAGCCATGAGCTCCTCATTACACTGCGGTCGATGCGTGGGCTGTTATCATTCGCCCTGTAACAACAAAGCTAAATACCCATGCCTAAAAAAAGTGGACGACGTCCTGTTTATAGTACCGATAGAGGACGACTCTGTCCGCAATGCTTGCGCGGCGTTGTCGATTGCGTCTGCGGCAGTGCGAGACCCGCCAATATCGGGGATGGTGTTGCCAAAATACGGCGAGAAACCAAGGGTCGCGGCGGCAAAGCGGTCACCGTAATCTCAGAGCTCCCACTAGATGGCGCCGCATTAAAGAATCTCGCCAAAACATTAAAGCAGCGGTGCGGCGTCGGTGGCTCGGTTAAAGATGGCTGTATCGAGATACAGGGTGACCAGCGACAACTGTGCAAGAGCACCCTCGAATCGCTCGGCCACCCTTGCAAGCTAGCAGGTGGTTAAGGTCGCTTAAAAAACGATCAGGGCTTTTTGCCCCGTTTTACGAACGCCGTAACGCTGACCGGCCTCGGGCGCCACCGATTCGGCAAGCGTCAGACGATCCGAATAGTGACTAGCGAAAGTTGTAGTCAGTTCGCTTACTACCCGGCGCTGCATCGATTCAACAATCTCGCGACCCGCCTTGGCCATAAACGGCGTCAATAGCCAGCCTCCGATGGCCCACGCGAATCCGTAGCCACGGTTAAGTGTTGTCGGCGCCAGATCAAGAGCACCATATACGTAGAGTTGTTTGAACTCATCCGAGCCGTACCGAGACCAAACGGGCATTCGCTCAACCGCCGCAGCCTCCATAGCCATTAAAATCGCATTACCTAATTTTCCGCCGCCAATAGCGTCAAAGGCGAGTGTCGCGCCGGTGGCCTTTACTGCCTCGGTCAATGCTTCAGCAAAGTCAGGCGCACTGGAATCAACGACATGCTCAGCACCCTGCTCACGGAGCAAAGCAGCTTGCTCGGGTGACCTCACAATGTTGACGAGTGGTACACCGTCGGCCAAACAAATCCTATTTAGCATCTGCCCTAGGTTCGAGGCAGCTGCAGTGTGGATAATCGCCTTGTGGCCCTCCATCTTCATTGTCTCGACGAAGCCCAGAGCTGTCATTGGGTTCACAAAGCTAGAGGCACCCTGCTCGGGCGTTGCCGATTCGGACAGGGGGATGCATTGAAACGCTGAGACGGTGCGATATTCGGCGTACATCTCTCCCCCGAACAGAGCGACTCGCTTCCCTAGGAGCGCCTGCGCCGCCTCCGAACTGCCCGCTTCAACCACGGTTCCTG
This sequence comes from Halieaceae bacterium MED-G27, assembly GCA_002456975.1. Classification (GTDB taxonomy): domain Bacteria; phylum Pseudomonadota; class Gammaproteobacteria; order Pseudomonadales; family Halieaceae; genus Luminiphilus. The sequence continues at coordinate 4,025 of NTKA01000061.1, read as the reverse complement.
CCGCCTCGTTGCCAACTGGTAACCAGTCTCCAATTCGGGTCGACATCATTCGCATGGCTGGCTCAGGAACATCGAGCACAATCGAAGGATGACCATTTCTCTCGCTTGCACGAATCGATGACACATCGGCGGCCCCGAACATCAAACCGAGATCCGAAGGGTTGATAGGTGACGCTTCGATCTTGACCATGACTTCCATATCGCCAGGCGCGGGAATCTCAACCTCGAACAACGCGCACTCAATCGTTGCGTTATCGTGAACGCAGGATTGCATTTGAAGACTTTTCATTACGGACCCCTATCTGATCTAGTATTGATGATTGAGCTCGGCCTCGGTCAACAGCGTAGCAGGCTTGCCAGCCATCGTCCGGTAAATAACATTATAAGCTAACACTGCTCTCACGTACTCGCGAGTCTCCTTAAAGGGAATCGTATCGACCCACCGCGCGACACTCTTGTCGCCATCGGTCCATCGTCTGACTCGGTTGGGGCCCGCATTGTAGGCCGCGAGAGCAAGAACGCGATTATCGTCGTAGCGCGATAACAAGTCGGCGTAGTAACGTGAACCGACCAGAATATTGTAGCTAGGCTCCCTCAGGCGCCGCCTGTTGTAGCGGATATTGTGCTTGCGAGCGGTAATTCTCGCGGTAGCGGGTACGACCTGCATCAGTCCACGAGCGTTTGCCTCCGAAATAGCTCTAGGCTCGAGTGCGCTCTCGCGCCGTGCGATAGCAATCAAATCCTCGACTTCAAGATCCCGCCCCTCGCCCCATTTGGCAAAGTCATCCTCATAGACTCTCGGAAATCGCAAATCCAACCGGTCCCAGGCTCTCGCGGCCGCCGACGCCTCGATAGCTAAGGTGTGCCATCCCTGTGTCGCCGCGAACTCAGCCAAGGCCAGCGCCACCTCGGGATCGTCAAGGCCCGACCTAAACTCACTTCTGGATTCCCATATTTGACCCAGCGCTGATAACTCTTGTACTCGGGACACAACCCGCAGGGCCCGATCAGTGTGCGACTCCCGATCCTCTGGATTAAGCATATTGAGGCTAAGCGGCTGATCCAAAATGGCCGCCGCCAGATAAGCGTGAAAGCCTCGACCCTCGGCAAGCTCTTCAAGGATTGTTGCAGCCTCCTCAGCCTCCCCCTCAGCCGCTCCCATGGCTCGCCAGTACCGCCACTCATCCTGGACTTGCGCCTCCTGAGAAAGCCACTGATAAGCCGTCCGGTAGTCGAGCCAACGATTTTCCGCGATCATTTTGCGCAGAAAAATACCGGTAAGCTCATCATCCCGAAGCGTATCGACCTGTTCGATTACCCACGATTCGGGTGCTGCACTTCGCGCAAATAAACTATGCCGGACGATCATCGACACCATTTGTTGTCGCTGCGCGGTAGAGAAATCGATCGATGTATCCAGCGATTCCATCGCTGTCAGTGCCCGAAGTGGATTGACTCGCGCCAATCGGGTGACCCCCATGGTCGCGATATCCGCTTTCTGAGTCGGAGTCCCGGTCAATGAACGAGTCACGCGCTCTGGGTTGAGATAAACACCGTAAAAATTATTGAGCGCAGGCGTTAGTTGCTTCGACGCAAACCGTTTGATGTACCGCATAAGTCGGGCATTTCGAGCACCGGCAGCATTTAAGGCCCGCTGCCACACTAGGCCATCACCCGGACCGGCACCCGCTAACCAATCGGAAAACAAGGGATCACAGGCTTTAATTTGCGACTTACCGACCGTCCAGAGCGGACCAATCAGTCCGTTGGCTTCGGTCAGCCTCTTTCGCTTCAACAGTGCATGCGCTCTTTGACATGTTAGTTCGGTGTCTAGACCTTCCCGATCTGTCACTGAAATCACAGCTCTCCACTCGCGATCCCCAATCTTGTGCCGCACATAGCTGGTCAGCAGTCGCTCCCCCACTGGCGAGCCATCACTACGATCTAGGATCTCAGCAATAACCTCAGGCGGGGTGTCATGCAAATCGCCCTCGTAACGGAGAGCATCGAGATAAACAGCAAGCGGATAGTGATCTAGTTTAGATCTGAGTGTTAAATATCGAGGCCCAACACCAGTCCGCAGCTCTTTCACAGCGTCGCGATACCAGATTCGCTCTTGTGACCACATTGAACCGGCATCGACTACGTCTTCGGCCGGCATAGCATGGGCGCCAAAAGCCGAAACGAGATAAGCTACTAGGAATGTGACAGAGTATTTGAGAAGCAACCGCAGCATTGGGGCGAGGATGAAGCCCTACAGTCAACTTTTCAATATCCCGAGACAAAAAGGCGAACAATATGCAGAGCGTAAAGCTCACCCAATTCAGTAGTGCAGCGGGGTGCGGGTGCAAGTTATCACCCGAGGTCTTATCCGAAATATTGAAGGATGTCGCTACCGATACCTCTAATGCCGATCTATTGGTAGGTAATGACAAGCGGGATGATGCTGCAGCTGTCGATCTCGGAGATGGAAGAGCGCTATTGTCCACAACGGACTTCTTCACCCCGATCGTCGACGATGCCTATGACTTTGGACGCATCGCTGCGGCAAACGCTATCAGTGACATTTATGCAATGGGTGGAGTGCCAACCGTGGCCATTGCAATTTTGGGTTGGCCAGTCGAAAACTTGGCACCCTCAGTCGCGGGCGATGTGTTGTCAGGTGCGAGAGCGATTTGTCGGCAAGCTGGTATCGCCTTGGCCGGTGGGCATAGTATCGATGCTAAAGAACCTATTTTCGGTTTAGCGGTATCGGGGCTGGTAGCTGTCGACAATCTCAAACGAAATAGTTCAGCCGAAGCTGGCGACGCGCTCTTCCTCACCAAGCCCCTAGGCGCAGGCATCATATCGACCGCAGTCAAGCGAGCAAAAGCGCTCGATGCCGACCTTCAAGCGTCGATCGATCAGATGACTCGGCTGAATGATATCGGCAGCGACTTGGCCACTATGACAGGCGTCAACGCAATGACCGACGTCACAGGATTTGGACTCGCAGGACATTTAATCGAAATGATCGAAGGTGCTGGTCTCGATGCTGCAATCGACTGGAAGGCGATTCCAAAGCACAACAACTTAGACTATTACATCGCCGAAAACTGCTTGCCAGGAGGCACATTGAGAAACATCAAGGCAGCTGGCGGGGCACTCTTGGGCCTCGATGAAAGCGTACTGCCGGTGTTGTGTGACCCTCAAACCAGCGGCGGTTTGCTAATCGCCGTATCGAGTGAAGCGACTGCCGACGTAGCGGCGCTACTTCGAGCAAAGGCCCTTCCCTGCGAGCCCATAGGTTATCTGTCGGAGAGGAAAATGACGCGCTCCGTGCTGTCCATGTCGCCATGAGCGAAATTCTATGTAGCTCAGACCTATTCCTTGAGGACAGGCCCTTCATTGATTTAAGAGCACCTGCTGAATTTGCTAGAGGCAGCTTCCCCACCGCAACCAACTTGCCACTCCTGACCGACGAGGAGCGTCATCAGGTCGGCATCAGCTACAAGGAACAGGGTCAGGCAGCCGCAATAAATCTGGGAAACCGACTCGTTTCCGGGGCCATAAAAGCAGAGAGAATTGAGTGCTGGAAAGCATTCAACGACGCAAATACTAGTGCCGCAATATTCTGTTTTCGCGGCGGTTTACGATCAAAAACCAGTCAACAATGGCTCGCAGAACACGGAGTTGATCTTCCAATCGTGCGCGGTGGCTACAAAGCAATGCGCCGATTTCTGATCGATGAGAGCGAGGCGATAATGCCGAAGCTTTCGGTTATCGTAGTCGCTGGTCGAACCGGCAGTGCAAAAACTGCCTTGCTTAAAAACATTAACGATGCCTTGGGTTCGCAATGCATCGATCTAGAGGGCTTGGCCAATCACCGAGGCAGTGCTTTTGGCAAACGCATCGAGGCACAGCCGAGCCAAATTGACTTCGAAAATCGTCTTGCCATTGACCTAATCAGGCATGCTGCGTTCAGTGCAGAGACACTCATCGTCGAGGATGAAAGTCGCCTGATCGGTCGATGCGCGCTACCCCTG
>NTKA01000060.1 GCA_002456975.1 Halieaceae bacterium MED-G27 | reverse complement strand
CTACACGGCTCAAGTTGTGGTCAGCGAGGGTGGTTCGGAACGCGCGCTCACTGAGCCCGTAGCGTTTGAGGTTGAACGCCTCTACGAGCCGCACTTGAAGGGCAACACGCTGGAGGAGGGTATGGCCTTTAATCTTGCCTTGGGCGAATTGTCCGGGCGTGTCAGCGCTGCTCGCTATGCAATGCGCGATGCTAAGAGTGACATCGGCAAGATGGAAAAAATGATTAGTCGGATGTCGGTAGATATGCCGAAGGTCGGTGCGCAGCTGTCCGCGCTGAAAGCTGAGCTCGCGGAGATCAACGAGACCCTCTACGGCAACGATGCTCGAGAAATGCTCGGTGGTTACGGACAACATACGGTGTCCTCATGGCTGTCGCATGCAATGTGGGGTGTGTCCAGTTCATCATATGGTCCAACAGCAAGCCACAGGGACAGTTTTTCCTTTGCTCAAATGCTATTTGAGCCGATCCAAGCTCGACTCAATGTCATTACTAGAGAGGAAATCCCCGAGCTGAAAGCTACGTTGGAGGCTAACGGAGCTCCCTGGACTCTAGGTCAACCCATCGGCAATTAGAGGCGAACTAGGCGCCTCAGGTACCGGGGCGCCACTCCGCGGTTACAACGAGATTACGCTCCATTGCCCATGGCGCGTCCTCGTCGGCCGAGCGGCGCATGAGCTCGTTGCTCGCGTTGTTGGCTGATAGGTTGAAGTGCCAGTTGCCTTGCTGGAATGACACGCCGAGCTGAAGCCTGGTGGCATTGGACACTGGAAGCTCATCAGGCCCAGCGCTGTTGCGGGTCAGGCGATGCGCGATGACCCATATGAAGGCGAGTTTGTTCAAGCGATAGCTACCCGAGTATCGTATCTCTGGTAAGTTGAGATCGGCGAGAGGGGCACCGTTAGGTCCCTGACCCTGCTGCCACTGCGTCGATAACCGATGTGCAAGGCGGTCATTGGGTTCGAATAACCAGCCACCATCAAACCCCCAGAGCTCACCCTTCGCTAGATTGCGGTAGCTTCGTCTCGTTTCATCAATGCGGTATCGCTCAATGAATTGATCGATCTCGTGGAAATAAACCGAAGCGTTCACGCGAAACCGCGTTGAATCATGATCGATACTCCAGGTGAGAGAACGTGATTTTTCCTGAGCAAGGTCAGGGTTACCGAGTAGTTGGCCTCTGGGGGTGTCACCGCTGAAATAGAGTTCACTTAAAGTAGGGTGGCGGAACGCATTGCCGAGCGTGATGTTGGTCTGTGTTGTCTCCGATAGTGCCCAGGCTAACGATGCGCTGAGGCTATTCGTCGTGAACGAGCGATCCTGATTACGGCCGTTGAGTTCATTCAAATCCGCTCGCGCGCCCAGCGTCAGATCCACGGCAGACATACTCCACGCCTGCTCGATGAACGCACCGGTAGAATTCGAATGACCTGCTAGCACGTTGGTATCGAAACTTACCTCTCCGGTGCTGGATAGCTCCTGCTCGACGGTATCGACATTCTGACGCGCTAAGTATTCGAGTCCACTTTTGCCCCGACCGCCGAGCCAGTTGTGGCTTCGGTAGACTAGAGAACCTAGCGTATCGGCCTCGTATTGACTGAAATTCTGACGATCCGATCGGAGCGTGTCGGTAGACCATCGCTGTTGGTGCCAATACGCCCGCCATGCCCAGAGATCGCCACTGCTTAAGCTAACATTGGCTAACCGGTGGTTATCCGCCGGATAGCTGGCTTGCTGTGTCTCTGGATATAGACCACTGCTTTTGGCGATATGAGCCCCATGGCTGGCTATGAGTGTATATTCGAGGCTTGCCTTATCGCCGATAGCTCGACGGCTTTTCAGCAGTGCTGCCGAACGCTCATAGCGCTCGGCCAACGACTCGCCATTGGGCGCTTTCGAGTTGTTTCGCTCGGTGTGAGAGGCAATTAAGCCAATCTCGTCGTTGAGAGCGACGGCAGCTGATAGCTCTCTGAAAGCCCCCGAGCTTCCCAGCCCCACTGACAGGACATGCTGCTTCGGAAGTCGCGTGTCGACTGAAACAACACCTCCCATAGCGCCCGAGCCGTAAAGGCTCGCGGCAGATCCCAGATACACGTTGGTTCGCTCTACGAATACCGATGGTAAAAAGGCGATCGAGTTACCGGCTCGACGGTCTGTCAAAATCGCCATGCCGTCGATTTCAGTTCGAATACGACCGCGGCTGTAACCGCGTAAACTGTATGTTTGGAACTGACCGCCTTGCCCATTTAAAGAAACACCTGGAGTTTGATCCAGAATATCGGCAAACGAGCCATCGTGAGCCATTGAATAATCGAAGTCTGGACTAAGTGCTGAGCCCTGGGTTGCAAGACTCGAATTAACGGTGCGGCGACCTACAACGATCACCTCGTCAATGACATCGGCGCCAGAGTTGACAGTCTGCGCTAAAGCGCCTGGGCTAACTAGGGCTGTACAAAGGAACAATGCAGGAGCGGTGGTAAAGCGAGTCAGCACGAAGATATAGCTCAGTTAACGAGCCGCTATGGTATAGCAATCTTCTCTCTTTGTTCGCGCAACCGATGCTTAGTTTAGGACTCGATAACCCCGACCACGAAGGCACTGTTTTACGACACGTCCAGCCTCGCGCGCGCCTTCTCCAGCGCCTCTTGCTGCACCGCTGATCGCGCCCACACCAGCACCACGTTCCGTAGAATTAGGCTCTCGATTGATCACAGCACCAATGGCACCGCCGACAACGGCACCTGCCGCTGCACCGCGCGCTATTTTTTCGCCGCGTTTGACCTCTGCCGCATAGGCTTGGCACTCACGTTTATCAACCATGTATTGATTCATGTCGACACCCTTGGTGTCGATAATGGGGTTACTGGTACCAATCAGATTGGGGTTGCTCGCGCATCCAGCGAGTGACAGGCCTAAGATTACAATACCGATTCGATTCATGATCTCTCCAGCGTCGACGGATATATTCTCTATACGGTAGTCAGTGTGACTCCCGTCGCGGGCACACCGTTAACCCTCACGCAGATAGTAACGCGATTTTAACGCTGATCGACACACACTGGGGTTTTCAGATCTTTACCCGCTTCTCATTCGCAACTCAGCCCAGTACCGGCTCAGCAAAATACTGCGGGTTTACAATGTCGATCTAAAAAATGTGATCTTGAAAAGTCAGGCGTTACCGCTTACCGAGAGAATCCCTGGGTAGTATGAACACTTAGCAATGACCTGATCCGCCCAACTGCCGAGTGCAATGGGACGGATCATGTCTGATGATACTGTACAGGTGAGAAGTCTTTAATTAGCTATCATCGGGGCTGGGAAGCCAAGCGAGCCGGCTCCCAGCCCAGGCTGCAAGACAACATCGAGCCCACTCTGAGCACCCGAGATGTTGATTGGGTTCAACTCGTTGCCCGCAGAACCGTAAAACCCACAGATATCGTCCGCGTCGCAGATCGATTGATCGTTGTCATTATCGGTTCCTGCAAGCAGGAAGTAATGACCTGGTGCTGGAAGTGCAAAATCGTACTCATAGTTACTTACAGCGTTTGTCGATGCCACAGATTCCACAACCCCGGTTTCAGCATTGATCAGGAGAACGTATACCGTCCCCACATCTGTTCCCATCGCGGATACGTTCATAGGGGTTGAGGCCACGGAACTGGTTTTACTGCTCGTGGGACTGGTTACGTCGGTATCCTGCTTTACCGCGACAGGCTCATTGATAACCAATGCATAGGAGCCATGGCCGCTATGCAAGTGCGCATTAACGATGTAGGTGCCTGTCTCCGGAAGTGTCACAGAGTCTCCGGGGTAGGGACTGCTCGAGTCGGTGACGTAAGCTCCTTCGAACGTATACAACCAGAGGTCGATGTCGGCGTTCTCCGGATCGCCAATTTCTAGGTAGAGTTCAGTACCAGCCGTCGCATTGAGAACGTAGTAGTCTTCGACATCACCGCTATCGCGCGCCTGACCCGCGGGGCCTACCCCGGGATGGGCAAGATAGCCAAAGACCACCTGAGCATCCCCAATCTTTTGGGTGAATCCTGCATCGGGTGCAGGGCTACCGGCGTTGTCATTGGGCACATAGCCGTTATCGACATTATTAGTATCACTATCTAAGGTGACCAGAGTGTCCATCTCCACCTTGCCGCTCGGCGCCATACCGCGGACGTTGGGATCCGTAGGGTCTGGATCTAATGCGTCCTCAACACCGTCATTGTCGTCATCATTATCCAAAATGAGTGTCGACTCTGCGATTTGGGTATCTGTGGCGCCAGCATTCCAGTCATCCGGCTGACCATCGTTATCGGTATCGACACTAGCCGCCGGATCATTAGGAAAGGCATCCTGGGCATCGAGGATACCATCTCCATCGGAATCCATGGGTCCAGAAATCATGCTGACATTAATATCCCAGGCCACCACACCCTGACCCACACCTTCAATAAACATCAGGAATGAGCTGAACGTTTGATCAGCCGGCTGTGGTGGAATACTCACGACGTAGTCGGCTGGTGGTCCAAAAAACTCGACCGGCTCAGTGTTGAAAGATGGATCATTGTCAGGAGAGGGTGCCTGCTCAAACCGGAAATAAACAGACACTGCACCCGGTTCATCTATTACGCCTGGTCCCTCGGATGAGGTCGATCCCCCGGTTGCAGCCGGCTCAAAAAATGGTGCTGCCACAAAGGTGATTTCGCCGCCCTCAGGGAAGCTCAGCGGATAAAGTAGTGGGTTCTCATTGGCGACTCCTGCCGTAGCATCTGCGGTCGACGGGTTATAAAGGAATGGCCCATCCGCCTCGAAGCCACCGAACGCACCGCTCATAATGGCCAATGTTGGTGTGGGCGAATCCTCAACGAGTGCACCATCGACGACCACTGCCACGTCGCGGGTTTCGATGTAAAAAATGAGTGATGCAAAAACATCCATACCCTGCCTCGGTATCGCAACCGTGTAGATCGCGGGCTCGCTGCCGCTAATCGTTATCGACTCTGTACTAAACGACTGCTCTGTGTCTGGGAAGGGGGCCTTTTCAAAACGGAAATGTATGTCGGCTGATCCACCAGACGGCACCCAGGCTTGCAAGCTGATTCGCCCTCCGGTTGAAAAGGTGAACGGGTACAGTTCGTTATTGATGTTGGCAAAACCTGCATCAGCCGATGCCTCTGCAGGGACGCGATAGGTAAAGGGTGCATCGACGACCGCGCCGTTAAACGGACCACTGAAGTCGGCGAAAAAACCTGAGACGTAGTCTGGCACCAAGGGATTCACATCTTCAGCATCCGGGATGCCATCGTTGTCATCGTCTTCATCAATGCTGAGCGATGAATTGGCGATTTGCAGAGCTGTCGCCCCTTCATTCCAGTCATCGGGCATGCCATCATTATCGGTATCGATTGATGCTGCGGGATCAAGTGGGAAGTCATCTAGGCTGTCGCTAATAGAGTCATTGTCGTCATCGAGATCAGCGTTATTGCCGATACCATCGTTATCACTATCGATCGACTCTTCGGGGTCTAGCGGGAAGGCGTCAGCTGTGTCTGCGACCTCATCATTGTCGTCATCGGGATCAGCGTTGTTGCCCAAGCCATCACCATCGCTATCGAGAAACTCAAGTGGGTTGGCTGGGAATTCGTCTTCGTTATCACCGACACCATCACCATCGGTGTCTCTGGTTTCTGAGGGATCGTTCGGGAATTCGTCATCAAGATCATTCACGCCATCATCGTCTGAGTCGACGGGCGCCCCCGTGATTATGAGCAGGGCATTAAGCAACTGCGGAGAGATTTTCTCGTTAGCAACCACATTGCCAGCATTGATAATGCCTGCTAACAGCAGGCCACCGACTATTATTTTGCCAACTGCCAGCGACAAACCCGCTTATGCCATCATTCGTCTCCTTTTGTTGGCGTAGGGGTACATCATTGACTGGCATAATTTATATCATGAAGTGATCGCAGACCTGATGATTTTGCCGATGGACTGCGCGCTGGCTGTCACATTTCCCACAGAATCCGACAACTCTGCCTCCAGGAAGGCCGTTTTGCGGGTTGCCTTTCGAATTCTGCCCTTCGCATAAACAGGTCCGGCGCCACCTCTGGTTACGGCCTCATAACGAGTCGTCACCTCATAACTCGACAAGCCTACAACGTCATCGACCAAGGCAAATACCGCATGTGACATAGCCGCATCGAGCATCGCTGTGACAAAGCCACCCTGAACCACGTCAATAGAGTGGCAGAGATCAAGGGATGGATTGAACTCGAACGTACAACTTTGCTCCTCCGTATCAATGGCGATCACCTTACCTCCCAACAACTGCATGAAGGGTGGGGTGTGATCGTTGAGATTGGCGATCCGCTTTTCTGCGTCCATTAACTAAGGCCCATTGATTCTGGTGGATAGAATTTCGGTCGTCATGGTACCTTTTAGCGCCCGCGTTTGGATAGGAAGTCAGGCATGTTGACCGCCGTAAAAACAATGCTTTCACTGCAAGATAAAATGAATACTAAAGTGCATCCTGACTGGCGCTCGCAGGGTTTCGAGTGGTACCGAGCCGCTTGGATTGAGTGTGGAGAACTGATGGATCATGCCGGCTATAAATGGTGGAAGCACGCAGAACCCGACATCGAGCAAATCCAGCTGGAAGTGGTGGATATCTGGCACTTCGGCATGTCCGCGCTACTGACTGAAACCAGCGACCAGGACGATCTCGCCGAGAAGATCACACAGGATTTGAGTCAAACCCCTGCTCAATCATTGAAGCTACTACTCGCCACCGAGCAGTTGGCTGCCTCGTGTGTCAGCACGAAGCGCTTTAACGTTGCTCACTTCAAGGCGTTAATGATGGCTAGCGAGTTAGGTTTTGACCGACTTTATCGGCTCTATGTGGGCAAAAACGTACTGAATTTCTTCCGGCAGGACCATGGCTACAAAGATGGTAGCTACCAAAAGATATGGGCAGGCCGAGAGGACAACGAACACCTTTCTGAGGTGCTAGAGGGGCTTGATATCAGCAGCGCGAGCTTTGCAGACCAGGTTTATGATGGATTGCTTGCGCGCTATCCCGCGTGACCTCTCCGGCTAACACAGACCTCAATCTCGCGAGCCAAGTCCAAGTCGAGCTGCGTCAACCCATTTGCATCGTGAGTCGATAGCTTAATAGCCACACGATTGTAGACATTTTCCCAATTGGGGTGATGGTTCAAGGCCTCTGCACTCAGAGCGACTTCACTCATAAAGCCCCAGGCCTCCTTGAAGTCCATAAAGACCAATTGTCTACAAATAAAGTCACCATCGCGTGACCAATTGCTCAAGTCCGATGCCAGGGCGGCCGAGATTTCTTCCTCAGATAGTCGCATTAATCGCTGTCCTTTTTTATGAGTTGTACCCCGCATTCGAGATGATCGGTGTACGGAAATTGGTCGAAAAGCGCAAACTGCATAATCTCGTGTGTTGCAGTTAGCTGCTTTAAATTATCTATTAATGTCATGGGGTTACAGCTGATATATAGAATTTCATTGAACCCCTGACATAAGCTAAGTGTTTTCTGATCAAGACCTGCCCGCGGTGGATCGACGAATATCGTAGTGAAGGAGTAGTGTTCTAGTGGCTTTGATAGCGCTTGTAGGCGACGGAATTGCCGCTCTCCACGCAAGGCTGTGCCCATTTCCTCGGCTGATAGTCGTGCAAACTCAACATTGCTAACTTCATTCGCCACCAGATTATCAATCGCGGCACGCGTCGCCACTTTTGACACCTCGGTCGCCAGGACCGAGTGAAACTGCTGGCTTAGGGGAATAGTAAAATTTCCGACACCGCAGTAAAGCTCTAGCAGATCCACTCTGTGGTGATTCTGAGTCTGTAACACCCAAGCAAGCATGGTGCTGTTAATGGCTGCATTAGGCTGAGTAAATGCCTGCTCTGGCTGCTTGAATAGATAACGCTGGCCGGAAACCTGTAACTCCTCTGTGACAAAGTCATCGCCTATCACCAGCTTTTGCCCACGACTGCGGCCGATAATTGAAAAGCCTAGTTCTCTCGACAATAAGTTTGCCTCGACCTCCCAAGCTGCATCGAGAGGTCGGTGATAGATCAACGTAATAATGACATGGCCATAAGATGTGGTCAGAAATTCGCATTGAAACAGTCGCCTACGAAGCTCAGGGGTGTTTTTAAGTCGATCCCTGAGTATCGGCATCAGATGCTGAATACTCGAATGCGCAATTGGAAAGGTATCGATGACCACGGGAGCGGCAGGTTCTCCCTTTTTGAACATGACGTAATCAAGATCATCATCGCTGTGCCAAACCCTAAATTCAGCCCGCATGCGAAAGCCACTGCGAGGGGATTCAAAAACCGAGGGGTCCGGTGCACCGAGTGACCTGAACTCAATGAGCACGCGCTGTATTTTGGTCTCGAGAAGACGAGAATAATTGTCCGGTTGGTATTGATGGGGTAGCACAGGTAGCTACAGACAGTTTTTGGGCTTGGGTAGCCCGGCAATCCGGCTGCCCACCCGCGCGGGCGAGCCTGGGAAGAGACCCATTAGGTAAAGGCTATTACCCTTACCCGGTCCAAGCGAACGTTTGACATAGTTGACCAGCGCCCGGTTGGCGGGGGAGGCATCAAATGTCTCGTAGTACTGCCTTAGCAAATGCAGTATCTCCCAGTGATCAGGGGTCAGTGAGATATTTTCAAGAGAAGCAAACTCGAGCGCTATGTCCTCCGTCCACATCGAATAGGAAACCAGAAAACCATGGTCATCGAGATGGCTGCTAAGTTGCTCGCTCGCGGCTAGCCCCATGAGATCACACGAGTGGCCAAAACAACCTCCCGGACCCAATCTTCGGCACTTATGTAGTCGAGTGCTCGGCAAGCTTGGGCGCTTTGTGGGTCAACAATATCCTCGAGTAAGGCGCCAGACAGCGGCGACCAGTCATAGGCAGCTAGCTTACTTAAATCAGTTTTTGGATCGGTGATAATCAACCGAACGTCAGAACCCACCAAGCTAAGGGCGCTCTCGAGGAGCTGTATGTTGTTCACGAGGTGCACAATCATGAAAACACCACGGTGTGTTCAGCCTCAGCCATCAGCGCCTGAAGCGCCTGATCACTAATTAGGTTGACAGAGAGCTCCTCAGCTAATGGAATGTCGTGTGTCGGTTCATCAGTGATAAAAAGTGTGTCGACGTCATAAAGCGGCAACGCTAGCAGGTGTCTTCTCATGTCGGTGCATCCTTCGGCGGGCTCTATTGAAGGATCGAGGTAACTAATACCGGCACCAGTCAGCAATACCTGAGTTGGCTGACCGAAAGCAGCACAGGCCATGATCGCGTCAAAGGCAGGATCACTCACTGAGTCATGTTGATAAGGCGCTGACGCCACAATGTATAACCAAGAATTCCTAGCCAAAGGTGACTACCTTATCGCTTTCAACGCCAGCCTCTACAAGTGCACCTAGTCCTGCAATGATAAACGAGGTATTCCCCAATTCACTGAACTGGTCTGCCGAGGCGCTGCAGAGCACAAGTGATATATCGTGCTGTTTTGATAGGGTCTCCCAACGATGGGCAATCGATGATGATGCATGCTGAACGCCAGCTTGATAGAAAAAAACTTGCGAAATTGTAAACCCGTTGGCCACTGCTACCTCCGCAAATTCAATGGCACGGGCGGTTCTATCAAGGTGGTCTTTAACTAGGATTGAGATAGTCATCGGTGGCTAAAAAAAACCCCGGCGGTGCCGGGGTTTTCGATCGAGAACGCTAGCTTAGTCATCGCCACCGAAAGCACCCAACAGATGAAGCAAGCTGGTGAACAAGTTATAAATACTAAGGTATAACCCCACTGTAGCTCGAATGTAATTGGTCTCACCACCACGGATTATTCGGCTGGTGTCGGCTAGGATAAGACCTGACATGATCAGTACGACCACTGCCGAGATCGTCAGTGACAAAGCCGGAATTGCGAGGAAGATATTGGCGATCATGGCCACGATCGCAACAATTAGTCCAGTTACCAAGAAGCCGGTCATCGCCGAAAAGTCCCGCTTTGATTGCAGCGCATACGCAGACAAGCCAAAAAATACGATCGCAGTGCCACCTAGGGCCTGCATCACGAGCTGAGGCCCACCACTTAATGCGATGTAATGGTTCAGCATCGGGCCCAGCGCTGCCCCCAGCACACCAGTAAAGGCAAAGATAGCAGGCAGCCCTTTGGCACTGTCGGCCATTCTGTGTACGACGAACAACAGACCAAAGCCCACCAGCGATAACACCAAGCCCATTGAGTAGGGCAGATTGATCGCCATTGAGACACCTGCTGTCACTGCACTAAACGCAAGGGTCATACCCAGCAGCATGTAGGTATTGCGAAGCACCTTGTTGGTTTCGATGATTGACGCCTCAAGCTGAGCCGCCGTTGAACTCATATTTCGATCTGACATAGAGAATCCTTAGGTCGCTATTTAGTCCTTAATAATAGATCTAGGAGTCGAGATAGCCAAGTCGCATGACAACTAAATTGGCTCTACAGTGAAAACCGCAACAACGCGGGCGCTGAAGGACAGACTGCTCGGTTGATAGCTCGCGGCACCTGTGTCCATGGCGCTCTCAGCCCTCATCAAGGCCACTGGGGTTCTCTGGGGACTGAATTGAGTCGACTGAATCGACTCCAAACCGACGATCTGCTGGCCAGCGGCTTTGGCTATCGCCTCTGCTCGGCGCTTGGCCGCGCTTACAGCTTTAGCGAGCGCTTCGTCCTCTGCTTCGGCCCGAGCAGAGCTTCTAAGCACAGGGGATGGCATTGTCGCCACCTCAGTTTGGGCTAACTGCTGAATGGCAACACCCAAGTCTGATAAGTCGGTTAACTCAAAGCTCACGACACGGTCTATTCTATAGCCGATGAACACCTGCCTTTCCTGTGCTCGATCCCAACGATATTCAGGTCTTATATTGACCGACGACGAGCTCAGTTTGTCTTCGTCATGGGGCAAATTTTCAATCACTTTCAAAATCACATTCACCGCCGTCGTAGCCTCCGATTCAGCTCGAGAGACCGACTTGTCGATTGTCGAAACGTTGATCGAAAATGACGCCCGATCAGCTGTGGCCGATGCCATGCCTTCACCGTCCACTGTGATAGTTGCTGCTAGGCCTATATTCGATACAGTGATGATCGCGAATGCAAAGACCGAGCGGCCCACAGCTTTAAATCCCCACATTTGACCCACTCCCTAGTCGATGTTTATGGTTTGACGGACAATGGGGAGCTAAGTTCCCACAAACGACGCCAATGGCCGACTAATTTGAGCAACGAACTATGTTTCTGTCGACGAAGCCCCCAATTCATCTTCCACTCTTCTTACTAACAATCGTGATTTTTATGCCTGCCAGTCAGGCCCAAGTTCCAAAAAATGTGACCGATACAGCGATTGAACTTCGCGATGATGCGATGCGCGGCACTAATGCCTGGAACATTGTGGAGAGCCTAACGACAGAGGTCGGTGCTCGGCTTGCTGGGACAGAGCAGGAGGCGAGGGCACGTGACTGGGCCATTGAACAGCTTGCGGCTATGGGATTTGAAAATGTAAGAGTCGAGCCCTTTATGATCGATGGTTGGGAGCGTGGACGTGAAGTGGCTGAAGTGCTGACCCCTTTCCTCCAAAAGCTATCGATTACGTCGCTAGGTAACAGCGTTGCAACGTCAGAGGCAGGGGTAGAGGGTGAATTGGTCCTCTTTCAGACCTTGGGAGAGTTACAACGCGCACCACTTGCTGGGCTTGAAGGCAAGATCGTTTATGTCGGACATGCCATGCAAAAAACACAGGATGGCTCGTCCTACGGACATTTCGTTCGTTTGCGCTCAGAAGGCGCCATTGAGGCTGGAAGAAGAGGCGCTAACGCCGTTCTAATCCGATCGATAGGAACCGACAGCCATCGCATGCCT